>NZ_JAVJQP010000160.1:0-20211 GCF_040218875.1 Coleofasciculus sp. D1-CHI-01 | reverse complement strand
GAGGGAGATGAGGGAGATGAGGGAGATGAGGGAGATGAGGGAGATGAGGGAGATGAGGGAGATGAGGGAGATGAGGGAGATGAGGGAGATGAGGGAGATGAGGGAGATGAGGGAGATGAGGGAGATGAGGGAGATGGGAGGGAGTTGTAGGGGTTTGGTCTCCAAACCCCATTTCCTAGGTAGGGGAAGATGGGAAAGATGGGGGAGCTGGGGGAGATGGGGAAGCCGGGGGAGCAGAGACGTTCCGATAAAACATCTTTTGTAGGGGCGGGTTTTACCACTAACGTGTCGTTTTCACCCTGATATAACTAAACCCGCCCCAACCTCACCATTCAATTATCACAAATGACGAATGACAAATGACAAATGACGAATGACAAATGACGAATGACGAATGACGAATGACAAATGACGAATGACGAATGACGAATGACAAATGACGAATGACGAATGACAAACCTTTATCTCGATCGCGCAATTCGCCAACTTAATAAAATGACTGGAATTATCCCAACAACAACGATCGCTAATGCAGGTGCAGCCGCCTCCACTAACCGCTCATCCGATGCTAGATTGTAAACGCGCACGGCAAGGGTGTCAAAATTAAAGGGTCGAATAATTAAAGTTGCCGACAATTCCTTCATTACGTCCACAAACAGCAACATCCCCGCTGTGAGTAATCCGCCCCACATCATCGGTGCATGGACTTTGACTAAGGTACTCGTGGGACTGTACCCCAAGGAACGGGCAGCATCGTCTAAACTCGGCTTAATTTTGCTTAAACTGGCTTCCACACTATTAAACGATACGGCAAGGAAGCGCACCAAATAGGCATAAACTAAGGCGGTAATCGTGCCACTGAATAGTAAGCCTGTGGATATGCCAAATATTGCCTGCATCCCCGCATCAATGGCATTATCCAGTTTACCAATGGGAATCAGAATCCCCACAGCAATCACTGAACCCGGTACAGCATAGCCCATCGCCGCAATCCGCGTGGCTAAACGCATCACCAGGGTTGAGCGCAACCGTAATCCATACGCCATGATGATTGCGATCGCAACCCCCAAAACTGCTGTAACTACTGCCAGAATGAAACTATGACGGGCATAAACCCAAAACTCTCCCTCTAGGGTTGTGGTGGTATTTTTAAGCGTCATCTGTAGCAGGAGTGCAGCCGGAAGTAAAAATCCTAGACTCAATGGCACAAAACACGCCAACGACGCACCGATTCCACGCATACCCTCTAACTGATAGCTGGGCAGTTGGCGATAACTGTTTGTGTTTTGATAATATCGTGCCTGACGCCGTGACCATCGCTCTAACCAAATTAACGCCAAAATAAATAACAGCAGAAATGCCGCTAATTGGGCGGCGGCGACTCGTTCCCCTAAACCAAACCACGTCCGATAAATACCTGTGGTGAACGTTTGCACGCCAAAATACTTCACCGTGCCAAAATCATTTAGGGTTTCCATTAAGGCTAATGCTACACCCGCTGCGATCGCGGGGCGGGCTAAGGGTAATGCTACGGTAAAAAAACTGCGCCATGGACCACACCCTAAACTACGGCTAGCTTCTAACGTACAAACCGATTGCTCTAAAAACGCCACCCGTGCCAATAAATAAACATAAGGATACAACACCAGCGTCAGCATGAGAATTGCCCCACCCAGGGAACGAATATTCGGAAACCAGTAATCGCCATAACTCCAGCCAAACCCATCCCGTAAGGCGGTTTGCACTGGTCCTGAGTAGTCCAAAACGTCGGTGTAGGTATAAGCCAAGACATAAGCAGGTGCGGCGAGGGGTAATAATAGCGCCCATTCAAACAGGCGAGATCCAGGAAAACGGCACATCGTCACTAACCAGGCGGTTCCCACACCAATTAAACCCACACCACAGCCGACGCCAATCATCAGCCAGAACGAATTTGCCAGGTAGCGCCATAAAACCGTTTGCGCCAAATGCTGCCAAATCTCACCCGCATCTGTAAAAATATTGCTCAATACAAATAAGACAGGGATAGCGACTAAAAGCGCGATCGCTAAAACCACCAGCGTCCAGAAATTGATGCGCCGACGTCGTTCTTTTCCTTGAACGAGATTCGGTTTGGGCAGAGTAGAGGTAGATTGAGTGGATTGGTTCATCTTAAATGCGGCACCAGGATCAGAGCGATTTGCCAGTTACATTATGCTAAGACTACTGTATTAAGCGTTAAAGATTGTAGGGGCGGGTTTGACCACTATCTTTGGTTTGTGACCATGATTTCACTAAACCCGCCCTGACCCAATACAATAATTCTTTGACCAATGACTCTTGACCAATGAGCCGAAAAATTATCCGCACAACCAACGCCCCTGCACCTGTCGGTCCTTACAACCAAGCGATCGCAGCCAGAGGGGAACTGATTTTTGTCGCCGGTCAAATTCCCCTTGACCCCAAAACAGGTGCAATTGTTGGCGAAAACGATATTACCAAGCAGACGGAACAGGCGATGGCAAATTTAGCCGCGATTCTAGAAGAGGCTGGGGTTCAGATGCCAGATATTGTCAAAACTACAGTATTTCTTTCGGATATGAATAATTTTGCCGCGATGAATCAGGTTTATGCCCGCTATTTTGATGAAGCCTCCGCCCCCGCCCGTGCTTGTGTGGAAGTTTCCCGACTGCCAAAAGATGTTTTAGTCGAGATTGAATGTATTGCGGTTGTGCCTTAGATTTTGCCAAAATGTGGCATTCCAAGACTTCCATAAAAACAATTGTAGGGGCGACCCGCCGCATTCAATTAACATCTCCCAACCCTTAATGGTATCGGGTCGCCCTCCGCCGAGTATGGGTAATTATCTGACACCGCGTACCTTGAGAAAAGGGCGAGTCGAGACAAGTTAATTCTCATACCACCTAAGATATGCAGCGACCCGCCGCCTTCAATTCACACCACCCAACCCTTAATGTTATCGGGTCGCCCTCCGCCGCGTACCTTGAGAAAAGGGCGAGTCGATATAGGTTAATTCTCATACCACCTACGATATGCAGCGACTCGCCCCTACAACCGTGATCATCCCAATAATCTCAATAATCCCGAAAATCTCGACAATCCCGATAGTTTCTGAAAAAAGCGACAGATGCAATATCTGAGTCTAAGCTAGATCTAAGGTGGATTCAATCCAACTCAGGGAATGATCAGTCTCTGGTCATTCTGCCACGTCTAGATCCAGATAAACCAGACAACGCTCTCTCATCTATGAAATTCCCTTTTCATTTTATCAAAGGATTTTCCTCCCTGTTTAAGCGCGTTAATCTCTTACTCATCGCCCTGATTGGAATTGGGTATTTAGGCAACTATTTCAGTCTCTCCCTATTTTTTGGGGTGGACTTTTTATTTGGCAGTATTGCCGTCTTAATGGTGGTGTATTTTTATGGCATATTCTGGGGGACTTTAGCCGCCTTCATTGCCAGCAGTTATACCTACAGTCTTTGGGGACATCCCTACGCCATTATTATATTGACAGGGGAAGCCCTGTTTATTAGCTTGCTGTTGCACCGTAAGACGGAAAACATGCTGCTCCTCGCTGGTATCTATTGGGTGTTGATTGGTATGCCTCTGGTTGGGTTATTTTATGGAGGCGTTTTAAATGTTGGGGCAACTCAAACCTGGTTGATTGTCTTGAAACAATCAGTTAATGGTATCTTTAATGCCTTGGTTGCTACGCTAATTATCACGAACTCGCCATTACAAAATTGGCTAAATATTCGACACAAATCAAACCGACTTTCGCTACAGCAGACAGTTTTCAATCTCTTTGTGGCTTTTGTTTTATTCCCGGTATTAATTTTAACAGTTTTTAACGGGCGGCAAATTCTCAACACTATTGAATCAGACATTCGTACTGAACTCAATGCCACATCTGCATCCCTCGTAGCTAACCTAAATTTTTGGTATCAGCAACATTTACATGCGGTTAAAGAATTGGCTCAGATTGCCGCTCAATCCCCAGAGCAACCTTCGGAATTTTTACAGCAAAGTACTGAATTAATTAAACGCAGTTTTTCGGATTTTATTAAGACTTATGTCACCAATACCAATGGCACAATAATTGCCGCTCAACCCCCATTCAATCCAGATGGGGAATCAATCATCGGCTTGAATATTGCTAAACATTCGTTACTGGAGCAAACTGCCGCTAGTTTAAAGCCGATTCTCTCTGATGTACATATTGATGATGCGTCTCCATTACCTCATGTCGGCTTAAGTGTGCCAGTCATAGTCAATGATCGTTTTCGTGGTATTGCTTATGCCTCCTTGGATTTAAGTCACATTCAGGAATTTCTAAAACTGAATATCAAAGAACGAGGATTACAAATAACATTGGTTGATCATCAAAATAACTTGATTGCCAGTACCCAGTCGAATGTGAGTATAATGGAACCCTTTGATCCGCGTAAAGGCGGTGAAATTCGTGCCATTGATGCTGATATTTTTCAGTGGTTACCCCAAGATCCTGGCACACCAATCATGGTGCGTTGGCGAAATTCTTTTTATATCCAAGAAATCTCACTCGATCCCTATTTTCCTTGGACGTTAATTCTTAAAATTCCGACTGCGCCTTACATTGATAACTTAGAAGTACTCTACCTGCAAAACCTGGCAACAACACTGCTGATTATGGTCTTAGCTTTGCTGGTTGCTGTCCTGTTAAGTCATCGATTAGTAAAACCTTTATTCAAATTGGCGCAGGTAACAACTAACTTGCCCCAAAAACTTCTGGATAACACTGTCCCTGTTAATTGGTCTCAAAGCCGAGTCCGAGAAATTTATTCCTTGGTGAGTAACTTTCAGTTGATGGGATCTGTCCTGACTCAAAAATTCCAGGAAATTAAACAGGCAAAAGAAACCTTAGAACAACGGGTACAAGAACGGACTCAAAAACTATCAATAATTAATGATGAACTTGCCATCGAAATTAAAGAACGCCAACGAATAGAAGCCCTATTACGGGAACGAGAAGAACGCTATGAACTGGCAGTTTCTGGTACAAATGACGGGATTTGGGACTGGGATATATTGACGAATGAGGTGTATTATTCTCCCGTCTGGATGCGGATTATTGGCTATGAAGAGAATCCCTTGCCCAACCGTCTATCAAGCTGGTCTGATCATGTTTATCCGGATGATTTACATCAGGTAATAGAGGATATTAATCATCATTTAGCTGGGGAAACCAAGATTTATGAAAATATCCATCGCATCAAACATCGAGATGGGCATTATCTGTGGATTGCAGCGAAGGGGCGCTGTATTCGCGATCGCGACGGCAATCCCTACCGTCTTGTTGGCACTATTACTGATATTACGGAGAAAAAAATCGCCCAAGAACAACTTAAAGTGGCTAAAGAAGAAGCAGAAACAGCCAACCGCACCAAGAGTGACTTTCTAGCCATGATGAGTCATGAAATCCGTACACCAATGAATGCGGTAATTGGCATGACTAGCCTGCTACTGGATACGAAATTAACAGCCCAGCAGGGTGAATTTGTCGATCTTATCCGCAATAGTAGTGATGCCCTGCTGACGATTATTAACGATATTCTGGATTTTTCTAAGATTGAATCCGGTAATCTGAACTTAGAGGAACATCCGTTTAATTTACGTTATTGTATTGAGGAATCCTTAGATCTGCTATCGTCTAAGGCAAGAGATAAAGGGATTGAGTTAGCCTATTTAATGGACGATCAAACCCCTGAGATGATTAGAGGAGATGTGACGCGATTGCGCCAAATTTTAGTGAATTTAGTCAGTAATGCGGTTAAATTTACCGAAACCGGAGAGGTGGTGATTTCAGTAACCTCTACAGCCGAAATGCCGGATGATCAAATCGGTTTACAATGTGCGGTGCGTGACACAGGAATTGGCATATCCAAAAAGCATATCGAGCGGCTATTTAAACCCTTCAGCCAAGTCGATGCGTCAACCACTCGTCAATATGGCGGTACAGGATTAGGATTAGCGATTAGCCAGCGGCTGAGTGAACTGATGGGAGGAAAAATGTGGGTGGAAAGTCAAGAGGGTGTGGGTTCTACCTTTTATTTTACCGCGATCGCGACTCCAGTTCCCTCAGATTCAGAACCCGATAATCGAGAGCAAGTATTGAGTGATAAACGCCTGTTGATTGTCGAAGATAATCCGGCGACTCGGCAAATGTTAACCGAACAAGCGCAATCCTTTGGCATACAAGTAGAAGTTACCGCATCAACAACAGAAGCTTTAGGATGGTTAGAACAGGAAAAACGCTTTGATATAGCGATTTTGGCATCCCAGATTCTCCAGATGGAGAATTGGAGTTTAATTACCCAAATTCGTCAGCATCCCCATTACCAAAACCTACCGATAATCATGCTGGGATTAATCGGGCAAGTCGAGACACAGCCTGACACAGGATTACCCAACCCCAGCCTTGCGATCGCGGGATATTTACATAAACCGATTAAACAGTCTCAGTTATACAATATCTTAGTCAATATCCTGACTCAGGAGGTAAGTTTACCAAGAAAGACTCGTTCCCATTCATCCAAATATGACCCCACCTTTGCCCACAGATTCCCCTTGAAAATTCTCTTGGCGGAAGACAATGTGGTGAACCAAAAAGTGGCAATTAATATGCTGAAGCGGTTGGGATATCGACCCGATAGTGTTGCTAATGGGTTAGAAGTCTTACAAGCGTTACACCGTCAATCCTACGATGTGGTACTCATGGATGTCCAGATGCCAGAAATGGATGGATTAACCGCAACACAACAGATTTGCCAGGAATTTTCAGGATCTGCGCGTCCTCAGATTATCGCTATGACAGCCAATGCCATGCAAGGCGATCGCGAAGAATGTTTGGCGGCGGGAATGGATGACTATATGAGTAAGCCTATTCATGTTGATGTTTTAAAACAGGTCTTGAGTCAATGTCAACCGCCGACAATGAAACAGCCGACGAAACAGCCCGTTCTTGATCCAGGAGTGATGCAAACTTTGCAAGAAATGGCAGGAGATGAACTCAGCGAAGTTATTAATTGTTACTTACAAGAAGCGCCGGAATTGTTAGAATCCATACATGATGCCGTTAAGCAAAAAGATACTGAGTTGCTGTATCATAAAGCACACAGTCTCAAATCCAGCAGTCAGGCATTAGGAGTGCTCAAACTTGCCCAGCTTTGTCAACAATTAGAAGCCCTGGGACGGGCGGGTACAATAGGCGAAGCGGAACAATTAGTCTTACAGGCAATTACGGAGTATCAACAGGTGAAGCAGGCGCTTGAGTGCCAAAGTCAGTAGACTGCAAGTGCAGTTAGGCTTCGCTCTTCTCACCCGACGTTGTAAACTTTTTGAGAAGTAGGTTAGCCAATTCCCTATCTGTTTAAACCTTTTGCTGTCTGCCCTCTGACTTGTGTTTAAAAAAATCGATAAATATCTGTTCAGTCACCACCCTCAACCCCGCTTACAAGGCGCTTGGAATTGCGCCCAAGTCGGATTTTTTATCTTTCCCTGGTTTCCTGCTTTGGGGGCTGTGGGTGTGGGTTTTGCCTTACTCGGAACCTGGTGGCAAGACTATCGCCGGATTATTCGGCGTCCTCTAAACTGGGGACTGGGAATCTTGAGCCTTTGGCTAATTATCAACGCAAGTCAAGCCTATAATCCCACCGAAGCATTCCTCGGTTTAGCCAATTTCTTGCCATTCTTGGCTTTTTTTGCCGCATTCAGTTCCTTAATTCAAACACCAGCCCAGCTACGGCGTCTCGCCTGGATTCTGGTGATTCCTTCTGTACTGGTTGTGATTCTCGGCTTTGGGCAGTTATTTCTCGGTTGGGCACACCCACCCCAGTTTCCAGCCTTATTGGGTTGGGTATTAGAAGCAAAGGGAAATCCGCCAGGGCGTATGGCTTCAGTGTTCATGTACGCTAATATTCTGGCGGCTTATCTGCAAATTGTCTTTACTTTAGGGTTAGGACTATGGATTGAGAGGTTTCAAGCTTGGCGAGAGCAGAGAGCCGGGGGAGCTGGGGGAGCCGGGGGAGCTGGGGGAGCCGGGGAAGCAGGGGGAGCAGGGGGTGTAGGGGGTGTAGGGGCGGGTTTGACGGATAACTTATGGTGCCAAACCGATAACTTAACTAAACCCGCCCTTCTGGGGGGAGCAGGGGGAGTACTCTTGTTTTTAACTGGAGTGGAAATTGCTAATGCGATCGCGATCATCCTCACTCATTCCCGAAATGCTTGGGGTGGGGTGATTGTAGTGGGTTTGGCTTTTGCACTTTATCAAGGTTGGCGCTGGTTAGTGGGGATAATAGTCGCTGCGGCTGTCGCTGTACCATCGGCGGCGTTTAGTCCCTCACCGTTACGAGAAGGGTTGCGAATGATTGTTCCGGCTTACTTTTGGGCGCGACTTACCGATCAGCTTCATCCCGATCGCCCTGTGGCGTTGATGCGGATAACCCAATGGCGCTTTGCTTTGTCGCTGACTCAGCAGCGTCCTTGGACAGGTTGGGGATTGCGGAACTTTACGTTGCTTTACGAACAGCAGATGGATCTGTGGCTCGGTCATCCCCATAATCTGATGCTGATGTTGACGGCTGAAGTGGGGATTCCGGCAACAGTTCTACTTTGTAGCTTAGTGGGTTGGATTTTAGGGCAAGGTGTTCTCTGGATAAATCAAGCGCGATCGCTCTCAAGTCGCGATCGATTAATTGTCTTTAGTTATTTAGTCGCATTCGGCGGCTGTATCCTATTTAATCTGCTGGATATCACGCTCTTTGACTTACGAGTGAATACCTTGGGGTGGCTACTTCTATCCGCGATCGCTGGTGTAACTGCTTCTAAACCTGACAAAACAAACTCGAACCCCTGACAAGTGACTAATGATGATAAGAAGCCGTTAACTTTAATTTTTCCCGCCTAGTTACAATTTTTCCAAATAGGTTAATAAATCAGCCATTTCCTGAGGACTCGGCTGAAACTTGGGCATCGGCGGGGTTTGACCACTAATCACCTGTTCAATCAGACCACTTGGGGATCTGTGTTTAGAAATATGCTGTAAGCTAGGTCCGACCTTGCCATCGGCGTGCATACCATGACAATCCGCACAATTAATCTCAAAAATAGCTTGCCCTCGAACTGGATCACCGTTGAGAGACAAAACTTTCTGCATATAGGGATCAGAAACTTGCAGCACCTGAAATCCGAAGATGATGATGCCGATCACGAACAGTAGGGCGAGTACCACCATGGTAATCCGCCGAACTAGGACTTGAGGTTGGTCAAGCTGGTTCTCCAAGGGATCTCCTGCCACGTTGAGAATTTTTGCACAAAGTTGAACTGGACTCACACTGCAACACAGGTAGAGTTACCCAGGAGGATATTAGTGTAACAGATTAGAAAGAAGTATGTCGATTCATAAACATAGCTTAAAATTTATGGACTGAGTACGCAAGCTGGAATCATAAATGTAGTGTAGCCAGCAGTAGGGAAGCGGTTGACTGCCAAATCTTACTGGTATTGAGTAGCGATTGGGTCATCTCAGCTAGTAGGATGAGAAACAAGCAAAAAAACTTAGTATTTGGAGAGCGATCATGGTTGAACCATTGCTGTCGGGAATTGTTCTAGGCTTAATCCCGGTTACCTTGGCTGGGTTATTTGTCGCGGCGTACCTACAATATAAGCGAGGGAACCAATTGGAATTGTAGAGACGTCATGCTACGTCTCTACTCAGGGCGCGTTTGAGGTATAGTCATCATCAATCGCTTGCATGTAATTCCCTCGCACCCACCCCGACAAACCAGCTTCCCTGAGCGAAGTGAAGGATCACGCGCCATGCTATCGAGGTAGCCAACAGTTAACACTTCCTCCTGAGGCGGTAAAACACTAAGGCGGTGTTGCCGTAGACTTTCTGGCGACAAATTTCCAGTGTAGAGACGTTGCATGCAACGTCTCTACAGTCATAATTTTCTTTTACCTTGCCACCTTCGTGCTTCTGTTCTGCCTTCAACGAGCCCTCTGCCTTAAACAGTTGCGGTGTCCAGTGTTTCGGGTTGTATTCCACCGCTAATTCACCCTGATCAGCCAGGAGTTGATAATGCGCGATCGCCTCTAGAACCGGATTGTACAAATCACTGGCGTAGGGAGGATCAAAGTAAATCCGGTCAAATTGCTGATCAGCCAGCGTTTTTAATCGCCTCACCACATCTGTTCGTATTACCTGAAAGGTTTGCTCCGGTTGAGCCACTTGCCGCCAATTTTGTTGCATAATGGAACAGGCTTTGCCTTTTATGTCAATACCTACCACTAAAGATGCGCCGCGACAGAGGGCTTCAGCCCCCATAGCGCCTGTACCCGCACAGAGATCCAGCCAACGACATTGGGCGATCGCACCTTGCCAGATGTTAAATACCGCCTCCCGTACCCGTGCTGGTGTCGGGCGGGTTTCTAGTCCAGGTAAAGTTTTTAGCTGTCGGTTGCCATATATTCTCATGAATCATACCAAGTCCGGTAACATCGGTTGTGTATAGTGGGAAAAGGGTAAGTTTTTGTCCCAATAACTACGGGTAAGCTGTTCGGCATTTAAACCTTAATATCAATAATGGCGAAATCATTGTAGTGCGTTTAGCGAAGCCATGCCGCAGGCTTTGCATCTTGCTCGCTACCCATTCCCAATTTAAATGCATGACAGCTTATGATAGACGAACTAAACAAAACGATATGATATCAATGATTATACCCTTGAATTAAGCCTTGAACTAAAGTTCAGGCTAAAAGCTTAAACCCGTTAAAACGGGTTAAAAAACTTACCCAGTCAGCTCGATTCTTACTTTAGCTTTGATGCGGAAATTTATTTCCCAGCTATGGGAGTCAGCGCCATTTAGTTTAAGTCAAAGCCATTCCTGTTAAGCTGATGTGCATTTAAATTGCGTATTACCTGTTCCCTGTTCTCAACCGTTAACGTTAATGAAAGTCTGACTACTTAATTTATAAATCACTCATGCAGTCCTACGAAATTGAAGCTCCTCCCTGGTGGGTACAACGCTGGATCGATTTACTCAATTCCTATCGCTTTAAAAAGCGTTTGGAACGCGCCCGCAAATACGCCAAGGAAGGCAATGTCCTCAGTATTGAATTTGAAGGTCCTCAGGTATTAGCACGGGTACAAGGAACAGAACCAGAACCGTATCAAGTTTCCCTATCGATTGACCCATTTACCGATGAAGACTGGGGTTATGTGGTGGAAACCTTGGCGCAAGAAGCGATTTATTCGGCTCAACTCTTAGCTGGGGAAATGCCAGAAAATATTGAGCAAGTTTTCACCGCTAATGGGTTGAGTCTATTTCCCTTCACTCTTTCAGATATTCATTCAAAATGTAGTTGTCCTGATCCCAAAAACCCCTGTAAACATATTGGTGCAATTTACTATCAATTAGGCGATCGCTTTAGTGAAGATCCCTTTGTCTTATTCCAGTTACGAGGACGCACTAAAGCACAAATTCTGGATGATTTGCGTCATTTACGGAGTACAGGGACTGTAGAACTAAACCCTGAGAAAAAAGCAGAGGTTGAGTCCCAATCCAGTCAATCCGCCGTTACATCCAGTCAGTTAGAGAACCAGCCAAATGAGGGAGAAGCAGCCGTTGATACCCCAGTTAAACTTGAGCAATTTTGGCAATACGAAGAACCTCTTGATCCCTCTCTGGTTGTCATTACTCCTCCTCCAGACAATCGTACTGTATTGGATGTCTTGGGGACAATCCCCTTAGCAGCGGCTGATAGTCGTGTCATGCAATATTTTCGGGAAGTTTATCAACTGGTTAGTCAACAGGCGATGATGTCTGCCCTGAATCGGGAAACCTAAGACAAGAAGAGTCCAGGGCAGAAGGCTGAATTTGTTTATGGTAAGTAGTGGCGTGGCACACCTTATTTGATGAATTAGAATTACGCCCGGAAACTGTAGGGGCGCAAAGACTTGCGCCCGATTCAATGATAAAATTCTATCGTTGAGCATGAATATAGTCCACAAAATAGAATCGGGGTTCTAGCCAAACTTTCAGCCAAGTGAATCCAGCTAAACCCAAAAATGCCATAACCATTAACGGTAAACCCAGACGTAATCGCAACGCATCGGGAAGTAAAGCGACGCCAGAAACTGTTAGGACAAAGCCCCCCAATAGTAGAACTTGTAAACGCTGCACCGTTTTCAAAGCGGTGCTACAGCTACGACAATGCTGGGTATGTTGTCGGTAACGATCCAGCACTTCCTGGCGGTTATCGTTGATAGAGATTGTATCTGAAGGATTTAGCCCCACCTGATTCCAGGGTAGTGTTCCTTGGCAGTATTTATCAAACCATTTACGAAACTCAATCACAAAGCGATCGGCACTGGTTAGCAATTTATAGGCAGTTTTCCAGCTTTCCACTGATTGGCGTTGTTGGAGAAAACGCTCTTGTTGATGCAACAAAATCATATCCCCATCCAGTACCAGATTGCGGACGGTGATATGATTCCACCAGCGCGGGGTTAACCGCGATAAAGTTTTGGCAAAATTACGAGGGAACTGAGCTACTATCCGGGATTTACCGGGAGCAACTGGGATACAGTAGGTTACCAATCCCACCTGCTGTCCTTTATCGCCAAAACTGATAGCATATTCCAAATGACAAGGCGGTTCAAATATTATTTTTGTGTTAAAACGTCCGACAGTATTTCCCTCAATTCGGTTGGCAGTTGATTGGACAATTTCGATAGCAATGGGCTGGGCTTGATCGCGATTTCCCTGAACACCGTGATGGGCAAAGGGAACATGGCTAGGATCAGCAACATTTTCTACTAAGGTTTGCCAATCATAGTCCAAGTCACGCACCATTGAAGACCAAACAAACCCTTTACTGGCATCAACTTGGGGCGACAGGGGGCGAGGAGTAGCCGCTGCTAGTTCTGGGGAATTAGCATCGAGCCACACCCAAAGTAAATCATTTTCCTGGCAACAGGGAAGAGTTTGTACACAGATATTATCTTGATTCTTGGTCACAATTTGGGGAGTTTCGGCTTGGGGAATATGAGTACAGATTCCTTGAAAATTAAATTGCCAACCATGATAACTGCATACCAGGTTTGCTGTCTTGTGATCAACACGCCCTTCGCTTAATGGTGCTAACCGATGAGGACATTGATCGAGAAAAACACGATAGGTTGCTGAGGAAGGCGGTTTCCAAATCACCAAGCGCCACCCCAAAACGGTGACGGGAGTGGGTTGTTTGGGGTCGAGATCTTCAACCGGGGAGAGGGGATACCACTGTTGAAAGAAGTTAAATTCGCTTGACATAAGTGGGTTATTGTATAAAAAGGTAAAAAACAGAAGGCTTTAAGGTTTATGATACCTGCTTTTTACCCCATATTAATAGGTCTGACTTTTCACGGCATGTGGCGCAACGCGAGTGTTGAATTGTGTAGGGGCGGGTTTCATTACTATCTTTTCGGTGACACCCGGATGTGACTAAACCCGCCCCGACTCAGGTTTCTTGCATTAATTAACAACCCTAGAAACAGGGCGGGTTTACAAAAGTTACCCGTTTACCCGTTTTGGCTGACAGGTTATCGGTAAAACCCGCCCCTACAGACGGTTGGGTCGCCCTCTCCTCAATTTTTACTTGACACTATAGCACGTCAGTGATATTGCTTATGCCCGCCAATAGTTCTGCTATTCATAACCGATACCACTCTTATCCAAGGAACGTTTAGACGTAAATTAAAATTAATTAAACCTAAATTAGCTATCGTTTTTTATACTTTTATAACGACAAGAAAAAAAATACTGGCACAAGTGAAAAAATTGCTCTAGATACTGCCTGGGAGCTTGATCCGATGAAATCTGCTCAATGGTGCTTTAGCTGGTTATTTCTGGTTATTGGTTTAATTTTGGTGGCGAAGACAGCGCCGACTACGAACGCTGAACCGATTACCGCCGCCCCTGATGGTACGGGGACAATTGTCATACCGGAGGGGAATCAGTTTAACATTTCCGGGGGGAGTCTGGATGCAGATGAGGCGAATCTCTTCCACAGTTTTCAGGAATTTGGCTTAGATAAAGGGCAAATTGCCAATTTTTTGGCGAATCCGAATTTGAGGACTATTTTGGGGCGAGTGGTTGGCGGAAATCCCTCACTGATTAATGGCTTGATTCAGGTGACAGGAGGAACGCCGAATTTATATTTGATGAATCCAGCCGGAATTGTTTTTGGCACAAATGCTCAATTAAATGTTCCTGCTGATTTCATCGCCACAACCGCGACGGGGATTGGCTTTAACGGGGGGAATTGGTTTAATGCAGTTGGGGATAATAATTATCAGCAGTTGGTAGGAGATCCCAATCAATTTGCCTTTGATTTATCCCAATCAGGGACAATTGTCAATGCTGGAAATTTAGCCGTTTCTCCGGGACAGAGGTTAACCCTATTAGGCGGAACTGTAATTAACACCGGGGAACTAACAGCACCAGGGGGACAGATTACAATTACGGCGGTTGAAGGGTCAAATCGGGTGAGGATTTCTCAATCGGGACAGTTACTTTCATTAGAGATTACTGCGCCTCGGAATCAAGACGGGGTATTAGTGCCAATCACACCATTAAATGTCGCCGAGTTGTTAACAGGTTCAGCCCAAACGGTAGAGACTGGCGTTGATGTGACCGCATCGGGAGAGGTACAGTTGGCGGATTCTCAGATAACTGTACCAAACGAAACAGGAGTCGCGATTATTTCTGGCACAATCGATGTTTCCACGATTGACGAAACCATTGGCGACACCGTTGACGACACCGTAGGGGCGCAAGGCTTTGCGCCCTCCTCCTCACCCTCAACTGGCGGTGAAATCAATGTGATTGGCAAAAAAGTTGGGTTACTTTCCGCCAATCTTGACGCCTCTGGTATCAATGGTGGCGGTACAGTGAGAATTGGTGGGGATTATCAAGGGGAAGGCACAATTCCCAATGCTGATATCACATTTGTTAGCGAAGATTCAATCATTAATTCAGATGCTTTAACTGATGGGAATGGCGGACGAGTAATTGTTTGGGCAGATGAAGCCAGCCGTTTTTATGGAACAATTACAGCACGAGGCGGTAGCGAAAGTGGTAATGGTGGCTTTGCTGAAATATCGGGGAAAGAAAACCTGATTTTCCGAGGCGTTGTTGATGTGGGGGCGGCGAATAGTGCGTCAGGGAATATTCTGTTTGACCCCAAAAATATCACGATTGCTGATGGAGGAATTGATAATGTAGAAATCAATGATGCGTTTGGGGAAAGTACAGGTGAAGATATCACATTTGATGCGGATCAGATTAATAACTTAACAGGTACTGTCACTCTGCAAGCGAATAACGATATTACCGTTGATGAGGATATTATTTCTGGCAGTATTAATGATTTAGAATTTCAAGCTGGACGTAGTATTATCCTCAATGCCACGATTGAACTCGACGGGGGTAATTTTAGTGCGCTGATTAATGATGAAAATGCGATTGCAGAATGGCGTGATGACGGAAATTCTCAGTTTTTAATGAACGCCGATTCCCAGATTTTATCCAATGGTGGGAATGTGACAATTGACCATGGAACATTTGCTGGTTTAGACCTTGGTAAGGTCGATATAAATGATGGGGCAACTATAAATTCGGGTACTGGCAATATTGCGATTACAGGTACAGGAACTAGCGGTGACATAGATCGAAATGGTATTTCAATTGCTAAAAACGGAGTCGTAGAAAGTAGGGGAAATGGAACCATTACCTTGAGAGGAATTGCCGGAGATGGCGGAACTAATGCTAATGATGGAATACAAGTTATCTTTGATTCCAGAGTGTCTTCGGAGAATGGAGATATAACCTTGATAGGTACTGGAAGTAATTTGACGACTGGAGGGATCAACCGTGGCATTGTGGTGGAAGACGGTGGTGTAATTGAATCGACTGGAAGTGGAAATATTATCCTTACGGGTACAGGTGGGAATGGTACAACTGACAATTATGGACTATCAATTAATACAAGCGGTACTATTAAATCAGCTAATGGCAACATAAATTTAACTGGTACTGGTGGGAATGGTACTGGAGGAGGACACACTGGTATTCAAATTCAAGATAACGCTGTCGTAGAATCAACTGGTACAGGACGTATTACTTTAACAGGTACAGGTGGAAACGGTACGAATTTTAATCTCGGAATAAACTTGTCGAGTAGTTCTAATATCTCTGCGGCAAATGGAGGTATCAGAATAACAGGTATAGGTGGTGGAACTGGAGAAAGTAATACTGGGATTAGACTCCAAGATAACGTGTTAGTTAACTCCACTGGAACAGGCAATATTTTTCTCGAAGGTACTGGGGCGAATGGCATCGGTGGCAATCTAGGCATATTAATTAACGATAACAGTACAGTCTCTTCGGTAAATGGCACTATCAACCTGACTGGCACTAGCGGTTTCGGAACTTCTGGTGTTACCAGCGACGGGATTACAATTTTAGACAGTGTGTTGGAATCAACTGAAAGAGGGAATATTACTCTAAACGGTACTGCTAGTTCAGGAGCATTATTATCCACCGGGATAGAAATACTGAGAAACTCTAGAATTTCTGTGGTAGATGGAAATATAAGCTTTACAGGACAAGGAGGTTCGGGATTTCGTGGTAACTCCGGCATTGATATCAGCGGTGTGGTAGAAGCAACGGGACAAGGAAATATTACATTCAATGGTATCGGTGGTATCGGAACAAATTCTAATTATGGCATTTATATAAAGGAAGCAGAAACGAGAATTTCTTCAGTCGATGGAGATATCCGTTTTACAGGTATTGGTGGTAATGGTACTGGAGAAAGAAACTCTGGTATTGGAATCCAAGATAGCGCTGTCGTTCAATCGACAGGAACGGGAAATATTAGCCTAACAGGTACTGGCGGTAATGGTACTGGACAAGAAAATCACGGTGTTTCGATTCAAGAGAGTGCTTTAGTTGAATCAACGGGAACAGGCGCGATTGAAATAACAGGTACAACTGACGCAACCAGTAATGGAGAATTCGGGAACGATGGCATTTCAATTGTCGCTGGCGGTGGCGTAGAATCCACTGGAACTGGAAACATTACTCTCGTGGGAACAAGTGGACAAGGAACGATGAGTAATGATGGTATTGTCATTATCGAAGAAAACTCCAGAGTTACGTCAATAAACGGTAATATTTTCCTTCAGGGAACCAGTCAGGGAACCGGAACAAATAATTATGGAATTTGGGTGGGTGGATTTACTGTTTTAGGGTTTGGTGGTGGTGTTATTCAAACAACCGGGACAGGGAATATTAGTCTAGAAGGAATAGTTAATGGCGCAGACAACACCAGCCAGGGAATTTTAGTTGGAGATGATGGTGGAATTACCGCTAGCGGGTTAGGTAATATAAGTCTCACTGCTAATGAAATCAGGTTAGGGACAATTCAAGGAAATACTCTACTTCAAATCCAACCCCTAGACGCCAATTTAGGCATTACAATTGGCAACACGATTAATGATACTCGCTTGAATCTCGATACCAACGAACTTACTAATCTACAAAACGGATTTACTCAACTTATTATCGGAGGCGACAATAACAGGGGTATAATCACATTGGCAGGTGATGCAACATTTAATGACCCTGTTACCTTACAAGCCAATTCGATTAACTACACGGGTGGTACATTATTCGGAGACGACAACGCTACATTAACCCTATTGGCAAATCAAGATATCACCACAGGCGATATTTTGAACCCCAGTGGAGAGATTACTTTAACCAGCGATAATGGAACCGTTACTACTGGAAACCTGAATAGTTCTGGAAACAGCGGCGGTAATATCGTAATTCAAGCAGAACAGGCGATTACAACAGGCGAAATTAATACCAGTGGCAGTCTTGACGATGGTGGTAATGTTACCTTAGACCCCAGTGGCGATATTCAGGTTAGCGTGATTAATGCCCAAGGTGGGAGTAATGGAAACGGCGGTAATGTTGATATCACCACAGAGCGATTTTTCCGCGCTACGAATGATTTTACTGACCAAAATGGGACTCTTACCAGTATCTCTACAGCAGGCGGAATCGCAGGCGGTGATATTACAATTCGTCACTGGGGTGGTTTACGAGGAACTCCCTTTGATGTAGGAGATGGAACAACTAATGGCACAAGTGCAGCGATTAGTAGTGGTGAGTTTACTATCTTCCCCTTTGACTCGTTTCCAGGGAGTTTTACGTTGGGAAATATTCAGATTATTACTCCAACGATTACAGGAACTTGTCCTCCCTATTGTTCCCAGACGACTGATGACTCTGACGATATCACAAAAGAGAGTGCGATAGTCGCGAGTTCCCCGGTTTTCAATCCAGTGGCTGAAGTGGAAGCAGCGTTTACGAATCAATATGAGGAGTATTTTGGGTTAGGGGATACGCCAATTATTACGTTGGCACAAGCCCAAGCGACGTTACAACGAATTGAACGAGTGGCTGGGGTGAAACCTGCGCTGGTTTATGTCATGTTTGTGCCGACAAATGCGTCAGTTAAGCATTTAGGGAAACGCAGAGGAACGCAGAGGGTAGCGCAGAGGAACTCAGAGGGGGATGGCGGTTTGGTGGCGATGTCTGAGGAGGATTTGGAGTTGATTTTGGTGACGGCTGAGGGGGAACCGATACGATTTCCTGTGCCGGGGGCGACGCGAGAGAAGGTTTTGAAGATGAGTCAGCAATTGCGTCGTGCTGTGACAGATGTGCGGATTCCTCGTCCTTATCTTCCGGCGTCACAACAGCTTTATCAGTGGTTAGTTGCGCCTTTGGAAGCAGAGTTAGCGAGTGGAGAGATTACTAATTTGGCGTTTGTTGTGGATGTGGGGTTGCGTTCGTTACCGATGGCGGTTTTGCATGATGGGGATGGGTTTATTTTGGAACGCTATAGTATCGGGTTGATGCCGAGTTTATCGCTGACAGATACTCGCTATGTGGATGTGAGAAATCTGGAGGTGTTGGCGATGGGGGCGTCTGAATTTACTGACCAAAATCCCTTACCTGCTGTTCCGGTTGAGTTATCGACGATTGCTGATCAATTATGGCAAGGGCAATCGTTTATTAATTCTACATTTACTCCAGATAAGTTGAAAAGCATTCGCAATCAAACTCCATTTGGTATTGTTCACTTAGCCACCCATGGTGAGTTTAAGTCGGGGAAGCCGGAAAATTCATATATTCAGTTTTGGGATGGGAGACTCTCACTTGATAAAATCCGAGAATTAGGGTTAAATAATCCACCCGTGGAACTGATGGTATTAAGCGCCTGTCGTACAGCTTTAGGGGATGAGGAAGCAGAGTTAGGATTTACCGGGTTAGCGGTACAAGCGGGAGTCAAATCAGCCTTGGGAAGTCTCTGGTATGTCAGCGATGAAGCGACGTTGGGATTAATGACCACGTTTTATTCCCAGTTAAAAGAAGTCCCGATTAAAGCGGAAGCCTTGCGACAGGCACAGTTAGCGATGATTCGGGGTGAGGTACGATTAGAAAAGGGTCAATTGGTGACTCCGAATCAGACTATTCCTTTACCGCCCCAGTTAGCGGATTTACCGGATAGAGAATTGACGCATCCTTATTATTGGAGTGCGTTTACATTAGTGGGAAGTCCGTGGTAAAAATTGGGATAAGGCAGAGGGCAGAAGGAAGGTTGCAAGGTGAAAGGAAATGATATTACCGATGACGGAGGGCGGGTTTTGTTGAGAAGTTATCGGTAGGTATCACAATGAAACGACTAAACCCGCCCCTACAATTGACCTTTGATGATATGACGGAGGGCGGGTTTAGCCGTTTCATTGTGATACCTACCGATAACCTCTCAACAAAACCCGCCCTCCGTCATATCATCAAAGGTCAATTGTCGGGGCGGGTTTAGCCTTTTCATTGTGATACCTACCGATAACCTCTCTACAAAACCCGCCCTCGGTCATATCATCAAAGGTCAATTGTAGGGGCGGGATTAGCCGTTTCATTGAGATACCTACCGATAACCTCTCTACAAAACCCGCCCTCCGTCATATCATCAAAGGTACAATGTAGGGGAGGGTGTAGTCGTGTGAATGTGATAACTACCGATAACTTCTCAACAAAACCCGCCCTCCTTCAT
>NZ_JAVJQP010000159.1:0-10165 GCF_040218875.1 Coleofasciculus sp. D1-CHI-01 | reverse complement strand
TAACAGTGTGTTGTTCCTTCAATACTCTAAATCCGAGTCCTCCTTAACAAGCCAGAAAAGATAAATTAAGACGGATATTTTTACAATAGAAACTTATTTAAAAGCCGACTAGCGTAAATTATACGCTAACGATTCTTAGACCTTGAAATAAAATAAATCTCAAGCCCAAGAAACAAAAAAGTCTTGAAATCTGACATAATTGAGTGATAATAAAAGTTAAATCTTCCGGGTAATGATTACTAAGTTATCACCAATAAAACATCTCCCCCTCAAGTTTGGAAAAAAGAAAGGCAAAGAACTTCTTACTAACTTTAACGGCGGTAAAATTACTTCAAATGCGGGAATCGTCTGGTTAGCATAATTAGATAAAAAACTGAAAATTGCCACAACCTATTTAGGATTGCTATATCAACAAAACCCGCCCTGGATTAAGTGTTAATGATAGAATCCTTTTCGTTGCAGATATTCAACAGCAATTTTATAAATAATCATTCACTTGTAGGGGCGGGTTTAGGAATTTAATTTTGGCGTTTACCAATAACCTATAAACAAAACCCGTCCTGGGTTAACGGTTAATGATAGAACCCTTTTCGTTGCAGATTGTCGAGAAGTAACCTCCTTTGTTGATCAAGGGCGGGTTTTGTTGGGAACTTATTCCTAGATAATTCAATTAAACGGCTAAACCCGCCCCTACAATGAACTTATACCTTCTTTTGACCTAGCTAAAATGGTGGAATAGATTTGACGTTTAACCCTTCGACTTCGCTCAGGGTTAAACCGGGTGCACATCGGTCATTAGTGTCAACTTAAGGGGGTTTAGCTTAAGTTGACACCAATGCACATCGGTGTGCCCCTACAATTCTAATCCACCGCTTCTACAGACATAGATACAGGCGATACGTCTGGTAAATAGGTTTTTTCCACAACTGGAGTACACCCCAACCACTGTACCGATAACTTAGCAAACTGCTGCGGACAACCACTGACACAAAATCGCGTCGGTAGCGGTGGTGAACTATTTTTTAATCCCATTAAATCCAGTTCTTGCGCCGCCGCCGCCACCAGATGTTCAGCCGGATCAATCAATTGTACAGACGCGGGTAAAATTTGTCGCAATACAGGCGCTAACAACGGATAATGGGTACACCCATAAATCAACGTATCAATTCGCTGCTGGAGTAATGGCGTCAGATACTGGGACGCGATTTCCGAGGTATAGGGCTCGTATAAACGATTTTGCTCAACTAAAGGGACAAACTCTGGACAGCCGACTTGCCAAACCTGAACCGTGGGTTCCACTTCTAACAAAGCGCGTCGATAGGCATTACTCGCCGCCGTCGCGGGGGTCGCAATCACGCCAATCCGACGCCCTACTTGAACGGCGGCACGAGATCCGGGCAAAATCAATCCCAGAATCGGTAGTTGAAACTCACGCCGTAAGCTGTCTAGGGCTAAGGCGTCACTGGTGTTACACGCCAGAACCACCATTTTTACCTCTTGCTCAACCATCCAAGTGAGAATCTCCCGACCAAACTGGATGATTTCCCTAGGCGAACGGGTACCATAAGGAAGGCGTGCGGTATCGGCAAAGTAAAGAATCGATTCATGGGGAAGTTGGCGGTAGAGTTCCCTGAGAACGGTAAGTCCACCAACACCACTGTCGAATACGCCAATCCGACGGTGTTGTGCTTCTCCCCTAAAGTTCAAAATCGGGTCATTTGTCATTCGTCGTCTTATGTCATTCGTCTTATGTCATTCGTCAAAGAATTTTCCCACTTGGTAAAGGGGACTATTGAGAACCCCGATAACACTCGTGTTAAAAATTCTGCTGAATGTACTGAAGGATACCACGAGCGATCGCCTGTGCCGTTTGGCTACGGTGATTTGGATCATTGAGTTTTACCGCATCATCTCGACCGGTGACAAAACCCACTTCCACCAAAACCGCTGGCATTGAGGTTTTTCTTAGCACATAAAACCGGGCGCGTCGAACCCCCCGATTCTGCACCGGAACCGTCTGTAAAATGTTATTGTGAATCGTCTGGGCAAGTCGTTGCCCACTGGCGAAATAATAGGTTTCCAATCCATTCACATCCGGGCGGCTGAGACTAATGGCATTCGCATGAATGCTGACAAATAGATTAGCATTGACTCGCTCCGCCATGGTTACACGGGGAGCTAAATCAACGAAATAATCGCTATTGCGGGTTAATACGGCTTGTACGCCCTGCTTTTCTAATAATGCTGCCACTTCCTGGGCAATGGGTAAAATAACATCCTTTTCCCGTAATCCGCCAATGCCAACAGCGCCGGGATCTTTCCCGCCATGTCCCGGATCAACCATCACTACAATTCGACTATTGGGAACCGTGGGAAATGAGGTTGGGGATGTGGGGGAAGGGCTTGGCGGCGGTACTGGAATTGATTCACGGGGCGGTAATGTAGCGCGTCTTTGTTGTATCGGTAGCGCCAATAGCCGATCGCTAATTTGATTAAGGCTACCAATCTGAGTTCCTGGACTCGGCTGCACCAAAATCACCACGGTGTTAGAGTCTTGCTGGCGCAGTAATACCCGTGATAGAGGACTATTGGCAGTCAGTTGAGGTCCTTTAACCTGATCAGCTAATTGAGCATTAGCGATTGTAATCCGGTACGCCTTCTCATTCGCATCCCAGCGACTGGTGGCTTGGACACTGCGATCGGTTTCAATCAATAGTTGAGTCTGATTATTTCCCAGTTCAACCGACTGAATTGTTGCTTGTTGATTAATGCTGACTCGTCGATTCGAGGTTTGCGATCGCGAAGGATAAGAGACTAACACATTACCCGAAGCATTAGAGCGATTCTCTAAACTGGATGCTGAGGTTCCTCTGGGGATAATCACCAACCCGCCGACATCGCTGTATAATGCCTGCCAATCGGGACTATCTCGGTCAACATTTAAGGTGATCCGAGTCAAGGGGGGTGAATCTTTAACGTTTTGAAATTGGATTTGGCTAACGCCGTAGCGATTAACGTTCAACGTTTGCTCAACCAGACGGCGGGAGAGGTTTAAACCCTCTACCTCAATCTCAATCTGACGGCGATCGCGACTCCGCTGTACCTTAATCTGATCCGGTTTTCCCCCATCGGTATAGATAAAAAATCCATTCCGAGTCACCTGGAAACTATCCACTTGTGTCGCCGATGTTTCCACCGTCACCGTTGGGGGTGAACTCGGTTGGGGAGATTGGCGATCGGGAACCCTTCGACTTCGCTCAGGGTTAACGGTTCGGACTGGGGGAGGCGAACTGGGTAAACTTGATATCCGTTGTGGATCAGGGATATTCACCGTCCACTGTGTCGGCGAGAGTCCTCTAAATTGTACCTGTTGGGGGTCGAGGGTATAACCTGGGGCTAATTCCACCACAATCCGAGTGGTTTGGTTTTCAAATTGTCCGACTCGGATTTCTTGAATCGCACCGCCCACACGCTGATTCACCGTCGGGCGTCCCAGTCGAGTTCCAGGCAAATCAATAACCAGCCGAGTCGGATTCGCAATTAGTTGCGCCCTCGGCTGAACTCCCTCATCCGTCGTAAAGACCAACTGGTTTTGAGCGCGGTCAAACCGCCAAAACAGCAGTTGACGCGCTTCGGCGGCGGATGTATAGAGAAAAACACTCAAAAAGCTGGAGAGTAGCAGTAGCCAGCGAAATCTCACAATTATTGCTCCTAACTTAAAGCTCGGTGCTGCATACAGCATTTGGGTGGGTGGCGTTTCAATTAAGGCAGTTGCTGAGTTCAAAACCGAACTCAGTCAGGTTGAGCGGGTTCACCCTATATCCCGAAGTCCAACTGCTCGCTTTGGTTTCAACCTTGGCTTAAGCCAATGTGACTCACCCAAGTTGAGTTAATTAGCTGTTATAGACAGTCAGCTTTCAGGGACGTAGAGTCACGAATTTAAGTTTCAAAAAAAATAGTATAGTCCCTTTTCGGATGAACAATCCCAACTGCTCCCCCTGCTTCCCCTGCTTCCCCTGCTTCCCCTGCTTCCCCTGCTTCCCCTGCTTCCCCTGCTCCCCCTGCTCCCCCTGCTTCCCCTGCTTCCCCTGCTTGTACAGAGGAGAACTGGGGATGATTAAGTCATTCGGGTTTAGACTCTGACAGAGTTTCTACGGACTCTGATCCGGGGACAGTTTCGGGTTCTTTTAAGACTAATCGCAATAAGGGGGGAGCGATAAATGTGGTTAAAATCACCATCATAATAATCGCCGCCTCAGTTGCATTAGAAAGCGCCCCACTGGCTGAACCAACTCCAGCAAAAACCAGTCCCACTTCGCCTCGGGGAATCATCCCCACACCAATTGCCAAACGATTAATACCCGGTTGACCAAAGACCGTAAAGCCTGTGACTACCTTACCGATAATCGCCACCACGATCAGGAACAGTGCCAAAATCAACCCTTCCCGATTACTGGGAACCGCTGGATTAAGGACACTTAAATCGGTTTTGGCACCCACCACCACAAAGAAAATCGGGGTAAGGACATCAGCTACAGGTAACACCTGTTCCTCTAATTCCCGGCGTTTATCGGTTTCTGCCAGAATTAAGCCAGCAGCAAATGCGCCTAAAATGGCTTCAAGTTGAATCGCTGCGGCAATATAAGACAGAATCGCGGCAAAAATCAGGGCGGTGAGTAATACCTGTCCCCGTGTTTTCATTTCATCCACCAGGGCGACAAAGTAGGGACCCAGAAGGCGTCCCACTAAAATCGCACCCACTAAAAAGACACCTGCACTGATGATTAGATAAATAACATTCGCGATCGCGATTTCCCCGGTTTTGGCTAAACTCGCCACCACCGCTAGCACGATGATGCCTAACACGTCGTCTAAAACCGCTGCACCAATGATAATTTGACCTTCTTTAGAACTGAGACTGCCGATTTCGGCTAAGACTTTGGCGGTAATCCCAATACTGGTAGCGGTTAGCGCCGCCCCCGCAAAAATGGCTGGCACGGCTGGAACGTTGAACAAATAGGTTAACCCAGCGGTTCCGGCGGCAAAGGGGGCAATCACCCCAACAATGGCAACAACAGCCGCTTGTGGACCGACTCGGATCAGTTCTTGCAAATCCGATTCCAGTCCAATTTCAAATAGGAGAATTACCACCCCCAGTTCGGCTAAAACCGAGATTACTTCACTCTGAGTGTCAAACACCGACTCAGCCGCCATTGGATTTAAGCCCGCTGTACGTTCCAGGAAGCTGACAATCATTGAGCTAGCCGCATCTGCTCCCGCTTCGGGAAAAACAAGTAGATGCAGCGCTGAGACGCCTACAACTACCCCACCAACGAGTTCCCCCAGTACCGGTGGCAAGTTAATCCGCGCACAAAGTTCGCCACCCAATTTGCTAGCGAAGTAAATGA
This sequence comes from Coleofasciculus sp. D1-CHI-01, assembly GCF_040218875.1. Taxonomy (NCBI): domain Bacteria; kingdom Bacillati; phylum Cyanobacteriota; class Cyanophyceae; order Coleofasciculales; family Coleofasciculaceae; genus Coleofasciculus; species Coleofasciculus sp. D1-CHI-01. Next base: position 4,757 of record NZ_JAVJQP010000159.1, on the reverse strand, counting down.
CCACTAAACTCAGCAATACGCCAGCGAAGATCAATGAACTCTTTTCGGCTTCGCTGGTGGTGGCTTCACTGGCTGCGGCGATCAGGGAGTGGTGGGCAGATAGCCAGGGGAAGCTAAAGGGGGGAGTTAGGGAACTCACCCAGGTAGTTGCATCAGCTACAGGTTGAGAAAAAAGCATGGATTCCATTCTACAGGGAACAGGGAACAGGGAGCTGGGGGAGCATGTAGAGACGTAGCATGCTACGTCTGGAAGCTGGGGGAGAGAACGTTATCTGTTGGTCCATATCAAACCACAGGGTTACGAAAACTGTAACCCAAGAAATGATAATGCTCTATGGTGTCAAAGTGAAAGCTTAATCTATAATTTGGAGACTCAATGCGATGATGTCTGTCGGTTTATCTAGCTCCCGTTTCCTGAGCCAAAAAAAGTTACAGGTGATGGCTGGGGTTTTGGGTTTAGTGATGCTCGGATGCATCAATCCCGCGATCGCACAGGAGCGATTGTTACGAACGCTCACGGTAACCGGACAAGGCGTAGAACGAATTCCCACCACCCTGACACGGGTGCAGTTAGGGGTTGAGGTACAAGGAAAAACAGCGCAACAGGTGCAACAAGAGGTGGCACGTCAGTCGGCGGCGGTGGTGGAGTTGCTGCGATCGCGTAATGTCCAACAACTCCAAACCACCAGTATCCAACTCAACCCTGTCTATAGCTACGAGGACAATCAGCGACGCCTGATCGGGTATTCTGCCAGTAACACCGTCAGCTTCCGCCTTCCCACAGAACAGGCGGGAAGGCTTTTGGATGATGCTGTGGCTGCTGGTGCAACCCGCATCAACTCGATTAGCTTTACCGCCCCAGAAAGTGCGATCGCCACGGCTCAAAAACAAGCACTACGAGAAGCCACCCAGGATGCCCAACAGCAAGCCGATGCCGTGTTAAATGCCTTGAACCTCACCCGTCAAGATATCGTTACCATTCAAATTAATGGTGCCACACCACCGTCTCCACCCATGCCGCTGATGAGCAGGGCGGAGTCCTTTGCCCCAAATGCTCCGACACCAGTTATTGGTGGTGAGCAAGAGGTACAGGCATCTGTCACCCTGCAAATTAGCTACTAACCTTTAGAACTCTGTCTCGCCGTAGCGATCAACGGTGCTGGGATCATTATCGCGTTTAGAGCCTAATAAATCCATTCGATCCACTCTAATAACGGGCTTGTGGTAATTGTGACCATCCCGCGTTGTTAACGGATCAATCTTCAGTGCTCCTTGAATCCCAATCAAACTTCCCTTCCGCACGTAGTTTGCCGCCACTTCCGCTGTCTTCCCCCAAATCTCTAGATTGAACCAGTCAGGCTTATCACTGTTGCGGCTGCGACGATCCACCGCCAGTGTTAACTTACACAAAACACTGCCCGACTCGAAATACCTGACATCTGGGTCTGCGCCCACCCGACCAACTAAATTAACTACATTGAGACTCATTTTTTTAGTACCCTTGTACTGATTGCTAATTAGTTTAGCGAATTTATACAGTTGTCCACAATCCCTCAAGCCCTACTGGAGGCACGCCAATTGCCGTGATTCACGCTCGCTTGTGACCTTGACTTTCTCCGGATCAGCAATTTTGTCGTCTGAATGATACTTTCAGCTTCGTTTTCAAAGATTAATAGCGATGACTTTATCAACTTCACTAGACTCAGCCAAAAAAACGTAATAGAATCCACCTCGGTTACAGTTCAGATACATTGTTTGTTATACATATAAACATTCGACCTTGGGGGCTTATAAACAAGTGGGTATTTTCAGTCGCTTTTCCCTATCCCGGGACATGGGTATCGATTTAGGTACAGCTAATACTTTAGTATATGTATCTGGCAAAGGCATCGTACTCCAGGAGCCTTCTGTCGTCGCCATGGACCAAGATGAAAAAGTGCCACTAGCGGTGGGAGAGGACGCCAAAAAAATGCTGGGCAGAACTCCAGGTAACGTGGTCGCCCTGCGTCCTTTACGCGATGGTGTGATTGCTGACTTCGATACCGCCGAACTCATGCTCAAGCATTTTATCCGGCGAGTTCACGAAGGGCGGACTTTAGTTCAACCTCGGATTGTCATTGGCATTCCCAGTGGTGTAACCGGGGTGGAACGGCGGGCAGTTATGGAAGCTGCATCTCAAGCCGGTGCCAGAGATGTGTACCTGATTGATGAACCTGTTGCTGCTGCTATCGGTGCGGGGCTGCCAGTGGCAGAGCCAACGGGTAATATGATTATCGATATCGGTGGTGGGACGACAGAAGTCGCGGTACTCAGTTTACAAGGTACCGTTTTGAGCGAATCGGTACGGGTCGCTGGTGATGAACTGAGTGAATCGATCACCCAGTACATGAAAAAAGTCCATAACCTGGTGATTGGGGAGCGAACGGCTGAAGAAATTAAAATTCAGATTGGTTCAGCCTACCCGACTCATGAGGACGATGATTTCTCCATGGAAGTACGCGGCTTACACTTGCTGTCTGGTTTACCGCGAACTGTGAGTATCAAGGGACCCGAAATTCGCGAAAGTATGTCCGAACCGCTTTCAGTCATCGTTGATGCGGTAAAACGGACTTTAGAGCGGACACCACCTGAACTCGCTGCCGATATTATTGATCGAGGCATCATGTTAGCGGGTGGTGGTGCCTTACTAAAAGGACTAGATACGTTGATTAGTCACGAAACAGGTATTGTGACTCATGTAGCGGCTGATCCCCTAAGCTGTGTGGTTTTAGGCACAGGTCGTGTTCTGGAGAACTTCAAACAGCTAGAACGGGTATTTAGTGGGCGCTCTCGCCATATCTAAGCTGATGATGTCTTAGAGAGCAGTCTTGAGATGGTTGGTTCACAAGCTGCATGAGAAGTCAACTGCATTATTGCAACTCGATGGCATCAGCCGGAAGCTGAACGAATACTGGACAGGTTATGTATATATTGCGTCGTTGGTGGGACAAACATGGAGTCGCTGTTGTGCTGGGGGGACTAACTCTAAGCCTTGCTTGGTTCGTTCGCCAAACTCAGGGTGCAGCTCTCTTTGAGGCTTATCAGTTGTTGACCCGTCCCTTACAATCAGAACCAACCCAACAGGAGCGTTTGACCAATGCCAAAGTTTTGGAACTCCAACAGCGTCTGATTGAATTCGAGAGCCAAAACCAAAAACTCAAAGAACTGCTGAATTATTCTAAAACCCAAGACCAGCAAGGAATTCTTGCTCCCATTATCGGGCGTAGTGCGGGTCACTGGTGGCAACATGTAACTTTGGGTCGAGGGAGTCGAGATGGGATACAGGTGCATTCAATTGTTATGGCACCTGGCGGTTTAGTGGGTCAGATTGTCAATGTGACGCCGAATACAAGTCGCGTACTGCTAATCAGCGACGCGACTAGCCGAGTCGGGGCGGTGATTAGCCGTAGCCGTAGCATGGGGTTTATTCGAGGACAAGGTTCAAATCGGGCGGTGTTGCAGTTTTTTGACAAAGTACCCGATGTCCGTCGGGGAGATGCGGTTTCCACTTCACCCGTGAGTAAACTGTTTCCGGCTGGATTACCGTTAGGACGGGTGGAGTCAGTCAACTTGGATAAAAGTCCAGCCCCCGAAGCTGTCATTGAGTTAACAGCGCCTTTAGATGCCTTGGAGTGGGTGATTGTTTATCCCCAATCAAGGACGGTTGATCCCGAATAGAGTAACCAGGGTGCAAAAACGGATACCATAAATTCCCCATCTCTCAGGGGTATAATCGATTTTTGGGAATTTTGGGAATTTTTGAGTAAGTTTTTATACTTGGAAATTTAGCCGGATTACCAATCAACAAAAACCTAGATGTGATACTTGGGCGGTGAAATGGAGGTCAAAAAAAGGCAAAACTCATTGAGGATAGCACAGAAGAAACCCTTGAATAACATTTTCAACCTTTCCCAGTTTTCCCCCCAAGTTCGTCAACTGCTCAATTGGATGGTAACGGCGGGTTCTGTGCTTGTATGTGTGATGGCTTTACCTACTCGGTTACCGGGGATGGAATTGCTAGGAATTGCCCCGAATTGGTTGTTAATTTGGGTGGTTGCCTGGAGTATCAAACGCACCGCTTTTCAGGGGGCGATCGCAGGGTTAACACTGGGTTTGATTCAAGATGGGATAACTGCCCCTGAACCCACTCATGTCCTGAGTCTAGTGTTAGTGGGAATTTTAACAGCTCGAATGCAGAAGCAGCGATATATTCAGGAAGATTTTATTTCAGTTGCATTAATTGTATTTGGTATGGCGGTTGTCGCTGAGACGGTGACGGCGATTCAGTACAGTTTTCTGGGCGATCGCACTCTAGCAGAAATTTGGACAGATCACCAGCGTATTGCCCTATCCTCCGCGATTCTCAGTAGTTTGTGGGCACCTGTAGTTTATTATCCCCTGAGTCGTTGGTGGGAACAGATTCATTTACTCGAACAATCCTAAATCGGGTGAACTACTCCCGTTTAGGTTGATTGGCAGGACATTGCCGATATCAACCTGCCCAAGGTAGGTCGGGTAAAAGTAATCTACCATCGCCCCATTCCAGACGGGTTTACGATTTTTTGTCTAAAGTTTAGTGGCTCTTTCAGACTAACTATGATAAATTACTAGCCAAAATACCAATTAAGCAGAACCCTTCTTCTAAAATTATCAAAATTATTTAACCCATAACCTCTTCTTTTAATTAGCTTAATTTTTTGATTAATTCCCTCCACTGT
>NZ_JAVJQP010000158.1:0-39251 GCF_040218875.1 Coleofasciculus sp. D1-CHI-01 | reverse complement strand
CTGAAAATCTATCGGGAATCTTTAGATAAAGAGTATATTCAAGTTTCTTCTTTTATTGGACGTGAACGCGCCAATCAGTTCAAGGAGTTTATTCAATCAGAATTTGTCAATGTAGAAATCGGTGAAGCAAGTATTATTGAGACTCCATAAAGTGAATGAAAATCGCTGTACTCAAATCAAACTACAGGCTTTAAATTATGGCACGTCAAATAGTCCTTGACTGATCATGTTGATGTAAAATTTTATTGAGAGACACAATACACGATTAATATATTGTAGTATCAGTTATGAATTAAGGACTTAAATAGTGTAAACTTTCGACAATATTTATAAATTCACGTCGGCTTATTAAATTACATTTTGTGTACTCATTTGCACTAGAAGAATTTACACTATAGACATATTTACTATCAATAACTCCATGCCACATTTCAACTGTCATGTATGACGTTTCACTTTCTGTACTAAACTCTGTAATTTCAGCAACTACATTTCCTAAAGCTGGTGAAAAAACGTCAATGTTCTCAAGAGCCATTGGTGAACCGCCACCCCCCTCAAGTTGCATAACAATATCGAAACAAACTTGACTAGGATTAGAGTAAGTAATTACTACATTGTATGCAACAGTATAACGATCATGCTTCCAATCTCGAATTACAAAATCAGTAACTTCAAACCCACTAGGAACATAAGTTGGCAAAATTGCTTTAAATTTACCACGATGAATATTTTGTGATTGTAGACGTAGTAAATCTCTTATTTGAGAATCATTTAACCCTGAAAGTTCAGTAATCTCTTGGGTCGAGTAAACCTGCTTATAAGATAGATTATCCTCAGAAACTTCTGGCGTTTTTCTAAAAATATCCTCAATTAGGTTACACCCTGACAAAAGCCAAACTAGATTCAGTTGAAAAAGTAAGGCAAAAATATTGACCTTCATAATTCAGTAACCTTTTGAAATTGAAAATTTGATATGTTCTGCCTTGACTTTCCCCGAAAAAACTCAAATCACTGCTGACAAAAATTCTTCAAAGCCAAAGTTTCAGAAGCCATAGCGAGATACCCTTCCAACCAGTCACACCCTACCACCAACAATTCATCCAAATTTAAGATTTTCCATAACCGCAAACTCCCCATATCTCCTCCCGCTAAAATAGATTGCCCATCAGCACTAAACGTCAGACCCCAAACAGCCCCTTGGTCATTGGTAAACTCAGCCACTTGTCGCCCCTGCAAATCCCACAATCGCACCGTGCCATCCATCCCTCCCGTAGCAACGTACAACCCATCGGGACGAAAACCCACTGCATTAATCCCACTCTGATAGCTAAAAAACTCCAGTTGCTGCCGTCCTGACCTATCCCATACCCGCACCATACTATTGTTATCTGCCGTCACCAACTGACTACCATCGGGACTAAAACTAATACTGCGGATTTGTCCCTCATGACCCTGCCATTCCTTCTGCAACTGACCGGATAGATTCCATAGCTTAATTGTTCCATCCCAGTCCGTACTCGCAATCCGCCGTCCATCAGGACTAAACGCCACCTTACCCACAACAGCTTCATGTCCCTCTAGAGTTACCAACAATTCACCAGAAACTGTCCAGAGTCGCGCTGTTTTGTCGGCTCCTGAAGTCACAATATATTGACCATCGGGACTAAACTCCACACTGTTCACCCAAGATTGATGACCTGTCAACTGTCCCAAGGAAGCGCCAGAACGATCCCATAGTCGTACCGTGTTTTCAAATCCCGCTGTGGCAATGATATTCGCATTGGGACTATGACTGATACTCCAGATTGCACCGCGAGAATTAGCAGTCCATTGAGCCAATTCTTCTCCGGATAAACTCCAAACGCGGACAATTCCTTCATCCCCAGCACCAATTACTTCCTGTCCATCAGGGCTAAAACTGACTGTATTAACATCTTCTTGATGACCGGGAAACTGTAAAGTTGCTGCTGTTGACAGATCCCAGAGTCTAGAACTGCCATCTCGTCCCGCACTCATGAGATAGCGACCATCAGGGCTAAAATTGGCTCGCCATACCGTCCCTCGATGACCTTGTAACCGGGCAATTTCTCGACCGGAACGTTCCCATAGTCGAACAGTTCCATCATCTCCTGCGGTTGCCAACTGCTCTCCATCGGGACTAAAATTCACCGCAATCACCCACCCTTGATGTCCCTCAATTTGCTGCACTTCTTCACCGGATAAAGTCCAGAGGCGAACTGCTTCGTCGTCTCCTGTGGTTGCTAACTCCTGACCATCGGGGCTAAAACTAACATTAAAAACCCGTTGTGGATGAGCTTGAAATTGGGCAATTTCTTGACCGGAAGTTTCCCATAAGCGAACCCTACCATCTTTTCCAGCAGTTGCTATGGTCTGACCATTAGGGCTAAAAGTAATTTGGTTCACACCGCCAGGATGTTCAAATTCTGCCTTTTTCTCTCCCGACTGATTCCACAAAAGCACGACACCATAATCATCACCGGAGGCAAAAGTTTCCCCATCAGGACTAAATGCCACGGTATTAACAACAGTTGGATGTTCCATCTGCATCAGTTGTTGACCGGAACTCTCCCAGAGTCGAACGGTTTCATCTCCCCCAGCACTGACGATTCGCTGGCTATTGGGGCTAAAACTGATGTCATTGATTCCACCTAGCACCCCCTCTTTATGTCCCCGGAGTTCAACGGCTTCTGTGGTTCCTGATAGTCCCCAAATTCTAATCACTCCATCTCGTCCGGCTGTAGCAACGGCTTGTCCATCAGGACTAAAAGTAGCGGCTTTCACTTCATCTCCCCCACGATCAAAGCGGTTGCGCTCATAAATCGTATCGAGAATTTTCTGCAATGCTAAGATCGGACTGGCGGCTGGATAATCTTGGGGAGGACGACCATTTTTAACCAGTTCTTGCAATCGTTGACCGCTTTGCATGGCGGAAAGGAGTGCTTCTAATTCTCCCGATCGCAATTGTCGCAAGGCACTCACCCCCGCTTGTTCTAGCTTGGTTCCTTCTTCCGCTTCCCGTTGCTGATAACGAGCGATCGTGGCAGTTCCTAAAAATGCAACAGTTAAAATTAAACTCCCCCCCAAAAAGATTGAACCAATTTTAATCCTGCGCTTGGCTTTATTGTTTGCAGATTCAAGAATTAGTTTTTCTTTCTGAGCCGTTTCTTTTTCCTGAATTTCTCTTTCTAAAGTAAGTTGAGCTTGCATTTCCTCCAATCTAGCCTGAGTCTCAGCCTCCTGGCTCAATTGAATTAGCTCCACAGCAATTGGAGAAAGCTCTGCCGGATTCTCCTTCCAAAAATCTTGGGCAACAGCTAAACGACTCCCAGCTAATAAATCACCGCGTTGCCGAGATTTTCCACCCTCAAACCATTCCCTAACTTGAAGCTCAATTTGTCGCTTCCGACGCAGCATCTCTCGATTTTCTTCCAGCCAGTTTTTGAGTTGTGGCCAGTGACGAATTAAGGACTCATGTGCAACATCAATAACGGTTAGAGCGTTATGATCTGCTTGACCTCTAGCCTGTAATTCATCAGTAACTACTAAGCGAACACTCACTAATTTTTGCAGAATATTATCAATAGTTTTTTCACTATACTCTGTAGTAACTAACTCAGTTTTGAGTACACGGCGGCGAGTGTCTTCTGTCCCCTCTCCTAACTGAGTTAGCTCCAAGAAAATTCGCTTGGCAATTTTCTGTTCTGTTTCCGACAAAGATTCAAAAAATAAATTAGCTTGCTTTTGTAATGCTCCTTTAACCCCTCCTAAGCGGTTATATTCAGCTAAGGTTAATCGAGTCACCGTTTTTTGATACCAAAGCTCTGTCAAAGTATATTGCAAAAGTGGCAAGCTACCCGGAGAACCTTGAACATCGTCAACCATTTGCTCAACTAATCCTCTTTCTACCTCTAATCCAACTTTTTGTGCTGGCTTTATAATAGATTCTTCTAACTCATAAGCTGTTAAAGTAGGAACTAAATACTGATTTTGGTTAATGTATTCAGTCAAGCCAAAATATTCATTCTCCGCGCATTTTCCTAAAAAATCTGCTCTCATTACTAAAATCAGACAAAGTTTACCTTCGGCTGCTTCTAAAGCCCCTAATAGGCATTCAAAAAACCGCTGCCTTTCTGAATCATCCGGGCAGAGAGTAAAAATTTCTTCAAATTGGTCAATCACCAAAACTACGCGAGGAGCTTGAGTGGCTTCAACTAATCGCTTTAATCCTTCTTTTCCGGCTAAAATCAACTCTTCAGCCTTTTTTAGCTGACTGGCTCTTTCAATAGGGGATAAATTGATTTCCGCATCAACAAAGACTTTAGCTATTTTTTGCAGTGGGGTTTTATCTTGTTCTCCAGGAGTAAATGGAGGATAAATTTTCCACAAATCACTTCCTGATGAGTTTTGTCCCAGTTTTAGCTTATACAGTAGTCCAGCTCTAACTAAAGAAGACTTCCCACATCCCGATGGTCCCAAAACCGCCAAAAAATTGCTATTTTTAACTTTCTCAATTAATTCATCTATTCTCTCTGTGCGTCCATAAAAATACTCAGCGTCCTCGTCGTTAAAATCAAAATACCTCAGACCCCTATAAGGACAAATGCCTTCTCGAATTGGACTGACTTGTTCGATATTGCGAGTAGTGAGAATAATGGGATCACCTGAATTGCTATGAATCGGTGCTTGGGGAATCCCTCTCACCTTTTCCTTAATAAAATCAACTAAGGTATGATTGGTAATTACACCTTCAGTATTCTCCCTAGGCTCAAGTCCTTCTAACAAAAATTGAGTCAATACTCCATGCTTTCCACCCAAAGACTCATAAGCCAATTCAAAAGGACGACAGGCAGCAATAAAACATCTATCTCTTCCCTGTCCTAAGTTTCCCGGATCTGCCTCGTCAAAATTATGTAATTCCCCACTGTGACAGCAATCTAACCAAATAATTTGCTGTTTAACCAAACTTTTTTGGAGTAATCGCCTTAACCATTGCAGGGAGACTCCCCAGATTTCTTCTTCCGGATTGCAGTCGCTAGTGGCAAGGAAACCTTCTGTTATGCCCCCACGAACTTTGCGTAAGCCATGACCAGCAAAAAATAACAGTGCCGTTTCTGGCACTTGAGCATCATCCCCATCAGGATTAAAGAGCGTCGCGATCGCCTCTTCGACTTGCTTACAGCGGACTTCTGCCCCTTTATGCACCCGCAATCGACCTTCCCGGTTAACTTCGGGCAATCGTCGCACCCGGAAACCTCCATGTTGTTCCAGAAGTTGGGCGATCGCCTCCGCATCCTGAGCCGGTTTGGATAAGTTAGGCAGTTCTGGGTAGCTATTAATCCCTATGACCAGGGCATCACGAGTCATGGACTGACCTACATCTTTAACGGAGTAATTTTAAGGTAACATAGTTCTAATAGCCTAGCTGTTTTGGACTCTAAATCTAAAATTTATCTATCTAAAACTGCACGACAACGACTCCCCCGACCCCCTTTCTCTCAGCTTAGGATTTATGGCTACCACCGTTAATCAATCGTTACTGGCGATTCTCGTGGCTCTTGAAAATTCAGATCAGTGTCTAACTGAGGAGCAACAGCAAGCCTTGCATCAAATGGGTCAACGGTTAGGAACCAAACCCCAAAAGTGGTCATCTCACCTTGAAAAGCTCTTGACAGTCTTTCCTGAAGAGTCAGATTTTCTGAAGTCTTATCATCAAGCCTCTCAAGCTTTAGGGCAGTTGTCGTCGGAAGAGATCCCTAATATTTTACCCGATGAACAAGAGGTTAAGCAAATTTTTCCTGATGCACCAGTTGTGAAGCGAGCCTACTTTGAGGGTAAAGCGGATCAGAGCAGTCAAGAAATCTGTAACTTTGTCAGTAGCGTTGTCAAAAGTCCCAACCCAGCCGAAACCAGTCAAAAATTAAGTCTGGCTCTGCGTCTGGCGGAATATCTAAAATCTCTCGGTCGCTCATGAGTCAACTCATCTATCCTAATCTCTTTTGTTTTGTTTATGATATCAAAGAAGGATTAGGGTTTAACAATGAAGAGTTAAGGGATGCCCAAGCAAACTTTGCTCGCCGTCTTCCCCATCTCTCTTATGTTTTTAAAAATGATCACAGCTTTGAAACGGAGTATCATGAACTTTTACCGACAAAAATTGACAAGTTCACAGACCACGAAGATGGCTATACAGGATATTACTACCCTGTCCGTTTAAATGACACCTATGGACTCTTAGTTGCCTGTTCTCCTCCTGAAAATTATCACATCTATTCTGCTAATCAAGTCATTGCTAATCTCAAAAAAAAAATTGATGACAAGCTGGCGGATCAGCCTGGGACGTTAGGAACTACTTGGTTAATCTTAGCTCATCTCCCTGAAAACTATCATAAAGATCGGTCTAAAGTTGCTCAGGACTGCTATCAAGCCTTAATGGAAAATTCCGACCCTCAGACCCCCGCTGATTGGGAAACTGACTTAGTAGGTCAAGGAAAATTTTTAGGGGGGACTCTTTTTGAATTATCCCAATATTACATCCGTCCAAACTTGAAATATAGAAGTCATAGGAAAGGCTCTAATTTTTCAAATTATAATTCGACTTATTTGGCTGAACTACAGGTATCTAATCATGTTTTGATTGAGTTATGTCCGAATCATTCAGCCGCTAAGATAGCCTCTCGCTTCAATTTTGATTGGATAAGATTATTTTGTTATCGACATAAAATTTTGTTTGCTTATACTCAGAGTCGCTTTATTAAACAGGACTTGAAAGAGGGTTATAGAACTATTAAAGAGTTTATGAGATTGTTTCAAAAAGAGCGCCAGAGCAACCCGAGTCTTAGACAATTAAAAAATCAATTATTACAAGCACAATATAGTTTATATCACTATTCTATTGACTTAAATCAATTGGCTGATCAGATTCGGACAATGGAAGTTAACTTATTAAATTATGAGAGACGAGTTAAGGTTATTCAGGAGAAAGCCAGGAAAGAAACCCAGGAAAAAGCTATCTCAGATTATGATTACTTAACTTTATGGGGATGGAATTTAAGGTCTTTAGATTGGCAGTCACTTCCTAACTCAATTCTTGACTTTTTATCTCCTCATGATTTTACTTTTTTGGATAAGTTTAGGCAAGATTTTAGTAACAAATATATGTTACAAGTAGAAAAAGACTATGAGGGATTAAGTCCTGGCTTGATTCTATTGGAGGAATTAATTAATTCGATTTATGGAATCACAAATTTGGATCAGGCACAGCGCGATCGCACGTTCCAAAATACTGTCGCAATTGTCGGCGTAGGGCTAGCCGCAGGTTCTATGGTTGTGTCTCTGAATAAATTAGGCGAGGGAAAAAATGATCCAGTTCGGTCTGTCCTCACCCATTCCCTAAAAATCCAACCACCCTGGTTAGAACCAGCTATTCCTTTAGTATACAGCCTCAGTACCGCTATTTTAGCCGCCCTACTCACTTGGTTGGTGATTCGGTTAAAAGAGCGATCGCGCTAAAGCTGATGTACTCCAATCCTTTTACCCATAGCAACTTACCACTGGACTTTAGACTAAATTTTTGTCAGGAACTAGGTTAACTTCTGTTGATTAATCCAATCGCCGACAACCGAGACAAAAGCAGCCGTTGACTCATAAGGTAAAACATTTCGACCCGGAATTTTACCCCCCTGACCTTGGGGAAAATACTTGATATAGTAATCTAAGCGTTGCTCAGGTGTTTCCAATTTACCCTCGCGACTGATACTGCTGGCTTCTTCGCCTACTACCACAAATGTCGGTTGCTGAATGGAAGCAATAACCTGTTGATAGTCTTGTCGCCAGAACCCAGATAGGAACGAAAAAACGGCGTGGCGACTAGCGGTATCAGCAGCACCTTTTCTGAGACTGTCTAACCATTGCTCATCAATATCGTCTGGTTCAGCAAATAACTGCTTTGAGGAAAATGAACGCAAAAATTGACGGCGGCGGGCGTAGCGATAGAATAAACGACCAAACGGCGAATCAAATAGATTCCAGGCAAGTTTGTGCTTCAAATTAGAGGTTTCCTGAGTCATTACAGCCCAAGACGGTGGACCCGAAAATACCAATCCTTTGACATAATTTGATGCATCTGGCAACTGGACGAGAGAAAGGGCTACGGGTAATTCTGCACCTTGCACCACCACAATAGCGGGTTTTTTGACAACAGTCTGTAAAAAATAATTTAACTGCTGCGCCCAATCTGTAGGATGATAAGCAACATGGGGCATATCAGTGTCACCACATCCGAGTAAGTCAGGATTATAAATGGGTTGAGAATATCCCGCTTGATACCACTGTTGGCAAAAGCGATGCCAAAACCAACGGGATAATCCGACGCCAATCGGATGCATTAACACCAATGGTGTATCGCTAGCCTGATTCGGCTGATAATAGTCGTAAGCACAACGATAATTACGCCAACTGTAAAACTCAGTTGTTGCTGACGGGATGGGGAAGTTAGAAGTAATCGTCATAAACACTCAACAGTCAAAAGCAATAAATTCTGTAGGGGCGGGTTTAGCCATTAAAACGACTTGTCATCAATAAATGAACAACAAAACCCGCCCTAACTTATTGATAATATATCAACAAAACCCGTCCTGATTCAATTGTCGGAGCGTGACACAGTTCGTAGTAAGGGCTTTAGCCTTTGATTGAGTTGAGCGAAGTCGAAACCAAACCTACAACCTCCACTATTAAAGACAAATGACATAAGACGAATGACTCAATCAGAGACGATACTGGCGAATCTTTTGTTGATTCGCTTCACCAGTCTGTACCCAAAGACTAATCGGAACGGCATTTCCCCAAGCATCAACTTTAACTTCCATAACAATAGGCGGAATTTGTTGGGTTTGTTCAGGATTAGCAAGTCTTGCTGCCCGCAGATCATCATTAATCTGATTCCGTTCTGCTTCAGGCATAGTATAATTTTCGAGTCCATACTCAATTAATCCCCGTTGGGCAATTCCTCTCAAAAAAACCTGATTGTTGTTGAGATTGGCAGGGCGTTTGAGACTAATAGAAATGGGTTCCCAAGGTTGTGGTAGTCCAGGTAACCTGAGTGAAATCGGTTCTGCTAAAATTACGTAAAAGTGAGTTCCTGGCTTGATAAACATTGCGGTGTTGTCATCACTTTGTTGTTTAGGTAAATTATTCCAACCTGGCAAACCGCGTAATTGCTCTTGACTAGAAATGTCATACCTCATAATTTGAGAGTAGCCTCGCAATAGATTGTAGGGTTCTAAGGGGGCTGTTTGCAAAATGATAATTTTACCTGCGATATGAGTGTAAATCGCTTGGGCATGCACAGCCAGGATTAAAGCTGTTTGAAATAACAAAGTGAGCCAAAATCGCCGGAAAGGGATAGAAGGGGTAGTGTCATTTGTCATTTTTAATTCGTCATTCGTCATTCGTCATTTGTCAGGGAATAGGCAATAAGCTGTAATGCATTTAAATTGGGTATTAGTAGCGAGCAAGATGCAAAGCCTGCGGCATGGCTTCGCTTAACGCACTACAAGGATTTCGTCATTGTTGACATGAAGGTTTAAATGCCGAACAGCTTAGGGAATTTATTTTGAGTGTTGAGCGCGAATATAGTATTCAAAACTTATGCCAGCCACCATAATACCGCAACCACACAACAAAAAAACTAGGGATTTGAACAGTAAATCGGTATTGTACTCAACCATCCGACTTAAGACTTGCAACGTTAACAGCACCAACCCTCCCCAGAAAAAACGTCGTTGGGCTTGGGTGATTCCTTTACGGATTATACCGATCGCTAAAACAAGTAACATTAAATTGAACGTTAATACTGCCGCGATATCTAAAGAACCCGTCCTGAGATGCCAATAGGGAATGACGGCGCTAATCACAATCATGAAAGCCACAAAGCTAGTTGTTCGGTTGAACTGACGCCAACGATGCAGCCATTCCCAAATTGTTATGCTGACGAAGATAAACAAATTGACCAAAATATACCACGGTACATGAAAGGCATTGTTGGCAGATGGCATAAAAGAAACATTCCACATCCAATAGAACGATAAGAGGGAAAATAAGAGACTGAGGAAAATAATGGCAAGTGTGCGGGCTGTACTCTCGAAAGACTTAGCATGAGGAAGATACCGTCTCCAGAACCTATCCCTGTACCCCCATAATAAGGCTGGCGGAAGGGCGCAAGCGATCGCGCTAACCCAGGCGGGGGCGATTAAAACGTTGAGGCTTAGTAAGTTCACCTCTAATGAATAAATCACCGCGATCGCACCGAGGCGAAATATCCACCGAGAACCGCACCAGTAGGCTAAGGGAATAAACATCACAGCCGCGACTACGGGCATAAATCGTACCATCAGCCGCAGCCAACCTATCTCTCCAATCGCTAAAAATTCAGGTTGTCCTTGTCCCTGAATATATCCAATTCCGATCAAAAGGGTAGAAAGTATGCCTAACCCAGTTAACCGCAAGCTATACGCCATCCCCAAGACACCAACTCCCCAAAGCAGCAGCAATTGGTAAGCGGGTCTATTTTGCTGAAAGAGTTGGGATATCAGCGCCATATTTACCCCCAATATCAGCGCCCCTAGCATCAGCAATATTTGTCCTAAACGGCGTTGTCCTCCTTTAGGACGTTGCCACAAAACAAAACCTGCTGTATTGAATCCAATAAACAGCAGCAAGAGTAACGCTACTTTCAACTCTCGCGACCAAACTTGCCAGTTGGCGGCGAAAAACGCGATCGCGCCTACGCCTAAAAGGATACTACCGATCAGTAGCAGAATCGAGACAAATTGGTTACGGGAAGCCGTTTCGAGTTCCCTAAATTGATAGCGTTGGGCAAGTTGTTCATAGACAGAGGGATCAATTAACCCCTCACTTTGCCATTGCTGTGCTTCTTGACGCAACTGACGACGAAACTTCTGGGAAGGCATATTCGCATTTTAGTCTGGTTCCACCTCTTAAAATGTTGTAACATTTAAAATATTCAAGTAGGTTGCGTAGAGTCAATTCTATGGAAAGGGCGGGTTTTGTATTTCAGTTAGGGGCAATTATCAATGTTAATCCCTAAACCCGCCCCTACAGATATGATCTCGCTATATTAATTCTATGGAAAGGGCGGGTTTTGTATTTCAGTTAGGATCAATTATCAATGTTAATCCCTAAACCCGCCCCTACAGATATGATCTCGCTATATTAATTCTATGGAAAGGGCGGGTTTTGTACTCCAGTTAGGGGCAATTATCAATGTTAATCCCTAAACCCGCCCCTACAGATACTACCTCAATCTAGGTGAAATCAAAATAAAAATGGGATTGTTATTATGACCCATTAATTATTCTTTATGACTTTTTCAAATAAAGTTTTCGGGCATTGTCATAGAGAATCGCATAAGCAACTGATTCAGCTTCCTTTGCTGTAAAATCACCATCCTGAATCGCCCCATCTAACACCTGACTTAGCACCTCTCGCCCCCATTTTGCACCTAAATAATACAATTCTGGAATATTGTGAGCGTCGGAGGAATACATCAGTTTACTGGTTGGTGTTAGTTCTAATAGTTGCTGAACTGTTCGACGCATTCCAGCATGACTCAAAAACGGAACGACTAATCCAAAATCTAGATAGACTTGAGGATAAACGGATGCTAAATATCCAGCTTCCTGACTATAGGGATAAGCGGCGTGTAGTAGGACAATGGGGACGTTTTCAAAACGTTTATCTTCAAGGAGCGATCGCAGATGCAAGGGATTGCTCAAGCGCAGATCCAAATCCGGGTCACCAAACCCTGTATGAAATTGTATGGGTAACTGGTATTTGCTAGCAATTTCTAGAGCTTGGGTGATTACAAAATCAATAAATGGCTTATCTGATAGGTGTAAGGATTGACTTGACGTTGGCTTGATTTCATAAAATCGTTGTTTAGCAAACTCCTTGGGTGTCCATTGAATATCTAAACCTGTTCGGTAAGCCGCAACACTTTTAAATCCCACAATTCCAGCCGATGGTGGATCAAGCTGACTCCGGAATTGTTCCCAAAATGTTTTGAAGTCATCAGTCTCTATAATCAGCTTTTCTGCTAGATATTCCAATCGCAGAATCCGCTGCACAGGAACAAATTGCTGATGCCATTCCAGTGGCAGAATATCACCGGGCAAAAAGCCATCATCGAGAAATATTGCCTCAAGGTTAGAGGCATGAAAACATTTCTGTGTGAGTTTTTCTAACCCTAGTTGTCGGCGATGTTCAAGAATTACAGCTTCTGTTGGCTCACAATCCAAAAGTTGAGCAATATCCCGTAAACTACGACGGTAGAACAGGCTATAACGGGCATGATGATTAATAATATCAGGATGATACCCTTCCGTAAAAGCCGCCGTATAAGGATAACGCTTTGTGGCAGAGGGGTTCAGTAGGTTGTGAGCATGTTGATCGATCGCGGCAATATCCCAGAGGTCGAGCATTATTTGGGGTTGATGTTTGATTTTTTGTGGTCTATTGTGAATTAATTTAGTGTAGTGTTTGATAATTTTACCAGCATTTACCCTAAATAAGGTGTCATGCATTTAATTTGGGTATTAGTAGTGAGCAAGATGCTCACACTACGACAAGGATTTCACCATTATTGACATTAAGCTTTAAATGCGGAACCGCATAGCTTGACAGAGTACTACAATCGTGAATTCTGACATTTGCTCGAAAGGCAAGCAAAGACGATAATAAAACTCGATATTCTTTATTTCGTACACAATGAAAACCTATTACCGTGACTTTTTAATTCGTGACTGGGAACCGCGCGATCGCGTCAACGCCGCCGAGGTGATTGGTTCAGTCTTGTCAGAATACGGCTTAACTTGGGAACCTAGGGGAGCCGATCGCGATGTGGTTGACGTCGAAACCTTCTATCAAACGGTTGGGGGAGAGTTTTGGGTAATCGAATACCAAGGTAAAGTTGTGGGAACCTCGGCGTATTATCCAGTCGAACGCGGCGAAAACGCTGTAGAAATTCGTAAAATGTACCTGCTTCCAGAGTTTAGAGGTGAAGGGCTCGGTAAATTTTTGTTGCAACAGCTTGAGGAAACAATCGCCAACCGGGGTTTCCAAGAAATTTGGATTGAAACCGCCAGCGCCCTCAAAGAAGCCATCCAGCTTTATGAAAATAGCGGCTATCAGCCAACCACAGGGGTAGAGACAAAGCGGTGCGATCGCGTTTATGTTAAACAACTATAGTATAGTTTTGAGTGTGTAGGGGCGGGTTTAGGGACTAACATTGATAATTGACCCTTCTGTAGGGGCGGGTTTAGGGACTAACATTGATAATTGACCCTTCTGTAGGGGCGGGTT
The DNA here is from genome assembly GCF_040218875.1 of Coleofasciculus sp. D1-CHI-01. Taxonomy (NCBI): domain Bacteria; kingdom Bacillati; phylum Cyanobacteriota; class Cyanophyceae; order Coleofasciculales; family Coleofasciculaceae; genus Coleofasciculus; species Coleofasciculus sp. D1-CHI-01. The sequence goes on along the minus strand of NZ_JAVJQP010000158.1, from coordinate 25,853 downwards.
TAGGGATTAACATTGATAATTGACCCTAAGGGGAATACAAAACCCGCCCTTTCCATAGGGACTAACATTGATAATTGACCCTTCTGTAGGGGCGGGTTTAGGGATTAACATTGATAATTGACCCTAAGGAGAATACAAAACCCGCCCTTTCCATAGGGACTAACATTGATAATTGACCCTTCTGTAGGGGCGGGTTTAGGGATTAACATTGATAATTGACCCTAACGGGAATACAAAACCCGCCCTTTCCATAGGGACTAACATTGATAATTGACCCTAACTGGAGTACAAAAACCGCCCTGACTGGATTTTGCATTAACTCCCATCTCCCCCATCTTCCCCATCTCCCTCATCTTCCCTATCTTCCTCACCTTCCCCATCTCCCAGACGTGCCATGGCACGTCTCTACAACTCCTGCTTCCCAACCAGCCAATAGTTGATCATTTCCCCTTTTCCCTTAACCACGATCGCACCCCGTTTTTCAAATACATACTTATCCTGCAAACGCTCTTTTGTCGCCGCTGTCACTTGAATTTTTCCGGGAAGTCCAGATGATTCCATGCGAGACGCCACATTAACTGCATCTCCCCAAAGATCATAGCTAAACTTTTTAATCCCAATTACACCAGCTACCACAAGTCCCGTATTAATGCCAATGCGAATTTGAAAGGGTTCCCCTTGTGGTGTTTTAAATTGTTGAATGGCTTGTTGCATATCCAACGCCATGTTTGCAATTGCCTCAGCATGATGATCATTTGCTACAGGTAAACCCGCCACAGCCATATAAGCATCGCCAATGGTTTTGATTTTCTCAATGCCATGTTTTTCGGCTAATTTATCAAAAACAGAAAAAATATTATTTAGTAGATTAAGCAGTTCTAAGGGAGACATTTGAGCCGAAAGCTGCGTAAAGCCGACAATATCAGCAAATAAGATAGTCGCTTCCGTAAATTGTTGTGCTAAACTTCCCTCAAACTGTTTTAATTGGTCAACAATAGGCTTGGGTAAAATGTTGAGCAATAACCGTTCTGACTTTTCTTGTTCTAAGCGTAGGGCTTGTTCCGCTTTTATCCGATCACTAATATCGGATTGGATGCCGACAAAATGAGTTAGGTTATTATGATCATCATAAATGGGGGAAATTGTCAATTCATTCCAGAACGGTGTTCCGTCTTTCCGGTAATTGAGTAAGGTAACGGTGCAATTTTCTCCGGCTTTAATCGCAGCACGGAGTTGATCAACGGCTGGCTGACTGGTATCTTTTCCTTGCAAGAAACGACAATTATAACCGAGGACTTCAGCGTCAGAGTAACCTGTTATTTCCTCAAAGGCAGGATTAACATAGATAAGCGGCATATCTGGCAACCGGGCATCCGCAATAACAATACCAACACTACTCGCTGCGATCGCTTGATCGCGTAGCTTAACAGTTTCCTGGACTCCTTTGCGATATGCCTGACTACCTCGCCAATTGCTTTCGGTGACATCATGGGCAATACCATGGCTTATACTATTTTGATAGGCTCCCAAACGCCAAGACAGCCAACGATAGCTTCCGTCTCGACAACGAAAGCGATTTTTAAGGCATATTGGGGTTTTATTATCCTGGAGAGTGTGACATTGATTCTCCATATCAAAGGTGAATGCCACATCATCAGGATGAACAAACTCTAACCAAGGGCGCGATCGCAGTTCATCTAACGTCCAGCCTAGAGTCTTTTCCCAAACTGAGTTGAGTTCTCTAAAATACCCGTTACTGTCACGAATACACAACAACTCAGCAGAAATATCGAAAAAGGCTTGGAGAGATGCTTCCCCATGGAATAGGTTTGGCTCATTCTCCTCACAAGAAGGATTCATTGGACATGTTCCAGGGAAGATTTACGGTCGGTTTTTGCACCCTCTATCAAAATTTTTTATACAATTTCAATTATTACATTGGCGTCATAAATTGTAGACTCATATCATAGGTAGCGCTTTTTCAAGATTTTGGCGAAAAAGACGCTAGATATAGTGGGTTTTTGGCGTTTAGCGTTTAGATGTTGGATTAACGACTCAATGCATCTAAAAAGCTCTGTAGCGTAGAGAGAAACCCTGGTTTTTTTGCAGCAGGTGTATCTTCTGAGTCACCGCTACCCGTTACTTTAGCAATAATCAATTCCAAGGCATCTCCTACAGGTTTTTGCGGTTCTTCAGCAATAAGCTGATAGGCATTTTCCTTTTCCAGCCAGATTTGCCATAGTCCCGGATAAACCCGAAGTAGAGCCGCCCCATCCAGAGGTTGGACGTAGTAACAAGAGGTTAGGGTACTGAGAAACCGTTCACGGAGTTGACGGGCGGCGTAGCCAATACCCACCACTTTCAGATCTTCAAGCTGAGGAGTGAGTAAGACACAGGGGCGATCGCCTGCCAAATTGCAGAGTTTTTCCACTTGACTCACTTCTACCGCCGAAGGGGAAACAATCAAAAACGCCTCATCCTCTGGCTGAATCCTACTTTCGACAGGGGAGCGACTTGTGCCAATGTCTGTGACTTTAAACGGTGTTTCTCCCCAGTCTCGGCGGGCAAGTGCCGCCGCCCCAGCATCAGGGAAGAGAACCTTTAGCCCCGAACCATACTGTTCAAAGATCGGGGTAAATTGCCATGCAATGGATTGGGCTTGCAGGGCAATCTCTGGAAACACTAACTCGACTTGCAGGCGAGTGTATCCATCATTGAGGGCGGCTTGTGTCGCTTCGCGAGCTTGAGCGATCGCTTCGTCTAACGTTTGAGGAAGTTCAGCCATCGGTCATTTGTCCTTAGTCCTTTGTCCTTTATCCTTGATTTTTTGTTCGTCGTGTCCTTTCGATTGTAACGAACTATGAATCACAAATGGGAACAGGGAGTCGTTTTGAGTGTTGAAAAAGGCATCAAAAGACGGTAGGGGTTTAGTTACCAAACCCCTACCGTCTGAAACGCCTAGCTGCAAGAATCAGAATACAACAGGTCAGCGCTGGGTAGTTCACGCGCTGGCTTGTTCCAACACCTGGGAGGAGTTTCGGACGAACTGGAGATAAAGATCACTGAGTTGATGCGCCACACCATCCCAGCTAAACTTTTCCTCCACCCGCCATCTTGCCCTTTGACCCAATTGATTGCGCCAGTCGGGGTGAGATAGAATGCGGTCTATTGCCTCAGCAAAAGCCACCTCATCTTTAGGCGGCGCTAGTAATCCGGTTTCTTCGGGTACGACAGTAAATTGCAACCCACCGACATCACTGGCAATAACTGGCGTACTACAAGCCATGGCTTCAATTGCCACGAGACCAAAGGGTTCATAGTGACTGGGAACCACACAGACATCAGCCGCCGTATAGTAAACCGATAGAAGTTCATCGCTAATGCGTCCGGTAAATGTGGTAATATCCCTCATCCCCAGTTCATCAACGATCGCCTCAATCCGTTCTCGCTCAATCCCATCGCTGTGACCGGGACGAGATCCCCCACCAATAATCAGTTTCACTTGGGGATCATGGCGTATCTGAGAGCAACCCACAGCGCGAACCAGCGTTTCTATGCCTTTACGCGGATCAAAGCGTCCCACATAAAAGATGATTTTGTCATCAGGATTCCATCCTAATTCAAGTCTGGCTTGAGTGCGCTCAATCGCCCCAAAGCGTTGAATGTCTGTGCCACAGGGAATGATCTGAATATGACCCTTACTCGAAACCAGCGATCGCATATGGTCTTTTTCCTGGGGAGATGTCGCCACAGTGCGTTCGGCTGTCTCTAACACCGCTTTTTCCACATCCAAGCGAGTACCAGCAATCATCGGGATCGCTTCGACTGACTGGTACTTAACCGCACCAAGAGAATGGTAAGTATGAACTTGGGGAATCGATTGCCGCTTTTTCCATTGCATCCCCACCCATGCAGAAATCCAATAGTTGGTATGAACCAGGGAATACCGAACACCTTCCCACTCCTGAAACCTCAGCAAATTATCTAAGAACTCGCCGGTATAGCCAAAGATCTTATCCCGTGGGACAAATGCCTCTGGACCGGCTTTCAAACGAATAGTCCGACAACGTGGACTATGTTCTACGATGACGGGATCATCAGCATTGGCTTTTCGGGTAAACATATCTACATGCCATCCTAGATGGGCAAGGGCTTCACCCAGATGGCGCACGTAAACATTCTGTCCACCCGCTTCTTCCTTACCAATTTCCACGGCGGGATCGCCATGAACTGAGATGAGAGCAATATGTTGTCTATGTTTACTGGTCATAAGTTGGTCTAATCCTCGATTTCAACAAGGGTTAAGCTTAATTAAGCGTTTGATGCTTGTGCGGCTTTTCCCTCCGCTCAGATTTTTGGTTGAGAAAACCTTAAACGCTGAGGGCTTTATCCGCATCAGACTAGAGGATGGTAAATGCTGTGAACCCTTAACTTGCGAGCAACCAAGGGTGAACTAACCCTTGAGTGGGAAGACTTGTGCCACATTTCCCTCCCTTTTACTTTTCGCAGAAAGAATTAACTAACTGAAACGACGCCGGATTGGGCTGGTAATTCCCTACTATAGAGCTTGAGAAATGAGTTCCTCTTTCAGGTCATGGACGGCTTTACCAGACTACACCAAATTTCATCGGAAACCTCATCATTGTTGTATATAGCTTAAAGGGTGCAGACTTAGCAATAGCTGATCAAAAGAGCTGAGTTTTACTCGTTTGAAAAGAGTATAGCCTCTAGAAATCAAAGTTGCAATATGTAAAGAAAAATTTAGTTATGTAAAGACGCACACAACCGGATAGGGTGAGTAATTTGCATCCACTCACCACTAGACAAAAAGGGGTTGTAATCTGCTATGATAGTCAAGCACCGCCTTGGAGAGGTGGCTGAGTGGTCGAAAGCGGCAGATTGCTAATCTGTTGAAGTGTTTAGGCGCTTCCGAGGGTTCGAATCCCTCCCTCTCCGTTAAATCGATTAAATCGATTCTTTATGCCTGAGAGTGCCATTGGCTAGCATGAACGCTTGACCAATGACCAATGACCAATGACTAAAGTAAAGCTTTGAGTAATGCCTGAAGCTTGAGTTGAATTTCTGCCAGTTCTTTGTCGGGGTCAGAACCTGCCACAATTCCCGCCCCCGCGTAGAGTCTAGCGCGGTAAGTGTTGTCATGATTTAGAGAAGACGGGTTGCTGTCGATTAATGCTGAGCGAATACCGACAATGAACTCACAATTACCTTGATAATCGATCCAACCTAACGGGGCTGCATAGAGGGAACGGTCAAAGGTTTCGTAGCGGCGGATCTGTTCTTGAGCAATCTGGGTAGGAACACCTGCTACAGCAGGGGTAGGATGAAGCTGGGCAACAATGTCTAGGGGATGGACATTGGTAAACAGTTGTGCCTGGATTGGTGTCCACAGATGCTGGATATTAGAGAGTTTAAGCAGTTGGGGCGCAGGTAAGTATTGGGGGATGAGTCCCAACTCAGATAGGCGTTGAGTGATAAAATCTAGGACAAATTGGTGTTCCCGCTGCTCTTTTTCAGAACCAAGCAAGCGATCGCCAAAATCAGCATCTTCAGTGGCTCTCCTTCCACGCGGCGCTGATCCAGCTAAGGCATCCGTTACCAACAGATGGTCACGAATACTAATTAACCGTTCAGGACTCGCACCGAGAAAGTTCTGTCCTTTACCATTACTGGCACAAAAGATATAGCAATCCGGATAGCGTTGGCGCAAATTATCGAGGGAGTTGACGACATTAAAAGGCTGATGCGAAACAATATCAATGGCGTTAGCGAGAACAATTTTGCTAAATTGATTGGCATGAATTGATTTTAAGGCTGATACGACGGCTGACTTAAAGGATTCAGCCTTGATTGAGTGGGAATTTATAAATTGAGAATAATTAAGGCTGGTCAGAGAACTGGGTTGATGCCCTGACCATGTAATTTCAGATATATGATTGTATAGTTCTTTCAGGAGAACTTTGAGATTAACGCTAGGGTCAACTTGAAGATTCGCAACGAATGTACAGCTATCTTTTCGATAAGCCACTTGCCAACGGGGAAGAAAAATCGTCGCCGATGAAAACTGAGACTCCTGGGTTACAGCAAAAAAGGTAAAAAAACAAAAAAAGTGGGGACCGGCAAAGGACATCCTTTTTTGTTGTTCCGTCCAAATCCAAGTGTCTTTGAGATAACGATGGATGACGGTCTTGGCGTGTTGAAATCGATTGATTCCTTCAACTTCAGCAGAGATCGCCGCATCAATAGCCAGAATCGATTCGTTTTCCTTGCGTTTTTCTAAGTAAAACTGGAAGTGTTCAGGTTTAGCGATAATCTGGAGTACAGTCAGTGGATCGACCCGGGGAATTTCCACAGAAATACTGGCAATTTGAGTACAGCCTTTCTCAACAGATGCCTGCTGACAAGCGACAAGGAACTGGTATAGCTCCTTGTGGTTTGGCAAGCGATCAGTATGAGATGATGATAAATACGCCATGTACAAGAGGATTGCAGATTTTGGGTGATCCAGGCAAGACAGTCCCCCCAGATGTCGGCTACACGACTTCAGGTTCATGGCGATAGCACGACTCAACATTCCTGCCTTTCTATCTACAATTGCACATTTTGCCTAGTCGCCGGATGGAAGTTAATCGGGTTGACTGAATCCCCCGCCATATCGGTAAATAGTTACCGGTTGCCTCAGTCCGGAAAAATTTGAGTTGGGTAAAGTCACCGATGTCTTCCGCCCCCTGACGGGTTCTACCTCCCTGATTATGTTAGATGGACAGGTCAGTAACAGCAACACCAAGTCATGCGTGGGCTGTTGATGCCGCCTCTACATGGGAAACGGTTGCCCACTTACAGTCGGCTTCTCCTGTTACAATACCAAATTCATTGGTCTCCCGGAACATTTAATAAGGAGGTGGTGCATCAACGAGCGCAGCAAGCTTTAGGCAAACTGTGCCCAATTGTCGAACGCCATAATTGTAGTCTGGCTCAATTATCCTTGGCTTGGTTAATTGCCCAACCACAAACGAATGCGATCGCGGGTGCACTTCATCGGGGACAATCCTTTAGTAATGCTAAGGAGGCTGAGGTTAAATTATCTCAAGAAGAAGTGCAAGAAATTGACGTTATCGGGCGTATTGTCACCGAGCCCCTGGACGATAATCCCATGATGTGGGATTGGAATTCACAACAGACAAATAACGCTCCAGACGCAGTATACTATGTATGTCTGGAAAATTCTATTATCTAGTTGTATGCCAGCGTCAGCCGTCGTGCTTAGAGACATTATGGCAAGAGTTAGACAGCCTGGTTGACACTCCCCCTTTTAGAAAAAGGGGGATTCTGTGGAACTCACATTCCACATATCCTGAGAAAACAGTTCTAATTGTCTTCCCAGGTTCCCAGGCACACGACGTTTACCCTTACGGGTGTCGTGTTTTCTCCTTCTAGGCACTGTTAATTCAGCGCTGGGCGTTTCAAACAGATTTAACTGCTTGGGTTTCCCACAGTCCGTGGGTACCTTAATCAAATTCAAACCGTATTCAACAACGGCTTTGTGCTTAATATTTCGTGCCGCCTGCTTGTCCGCATGGTCGAAATGTCCACACTCAGTACAGATGAACCGCTCTCTGTCCCGGTTGGCTTTATCGATATGACCACAGGCACTGCACTCTCTGGACGTGTCCCGTGGATTCACTTTGAGTAAGACCTTTCCTGACTTTGCAGCCACGTACTGAATCTTGTTGATCAACTCTCCCCACGAGGCATCCAGAATGGAACGGTTCAATCCCCGTTTAGCTGATTGACCATTGGGTAAAAACCGTCCTGTCTGTTCCTCTCGCTTGGGTTTACACCGCCTCACCATTCCTGGAATATTGAGATCTTCTACGACAATCGCGTCGGCTTTTTTGACCAGTTTATTAGCGACCTGCCATTGGTAAGCACTTCTGCGCTTCCTGATTTTACTATGTAGTTTGGCTACTGACTCCGCCCGTTTCTTACGGTTCGCCGAACCTTTCTTTGTCCGGCTGACACGGCGTTGGCGAATCAATTGAGTTCGCTTAGCCTTCTGGTTAGTGGCAAACCTAGGGTTGGGGATATCACTCCCATCGGAACAATGCACCAACTTGGTTAATCCCATGTCTAGCCCAACCGCCGTTTTAACTTCAGAGGTGGGACGGGGTATAAGCTCCGGGACTGACTTGTCCTCCAGACGTACCGAAATGAACCATCCATCGGTTTTACGGCGAATTGTAACGCTTCTGATGACAAACCCATCGGGGATGGATCGGGAATTGAAAAAGCGCATCCAGCCAATTTTAGGCAGATAGACCTCGCTCCCTTTGAACTTAACCCGACCAGGCTTATACTCGAACGACCGAAAGTTACTGCGGTTTTTAAATGCCGGGAACCCCCGCCCATCAAAGAAGTTTTTATAGGCGGTATTCAACCGAGCAATGTTACGTTGCAATACGTCCGAGTCTATTGATTTATACCAAGGACGAGCGGCTTTCAGGTCTACCAATGCAGCATCTTGAATTGTGCCAGCATTGCGTTTTTTACCGCTATGGGTCCAAGGATTCCCTGTTGCGCCATTTTTAACGATGCAGCAGGTTAAAGGGTAAGCCTCAGCCTTAGTCCTTAGACTGCAATAGGCTCCCTGAATGAAAGAGTAATGATAGGTTTCAATCCGGTCAGCCAAGCACCAGTTGTAGGTACTCCGAAGCATATTAAGCCACGATTCCATCTTGGCAGACTGGCTGCCAGATGGACGCAGTTTGTAGACGTAGCTTAAAATCATAGATGGCTAAACACTGTCGCCAGCTCTACGCTATCAACAAAATAATCTAATCATAGCATAATTTGACGGATATGCAGCAGTACAGAAAAAGTAACCACTCGGTTTATATGGTCAATTACCATTTAGTTTGGACGCCAAAACGACGAAAAAAAGTGTTGATTGGAGACGTAGAAAAGCGATTACGAGATATTATTTGGGAGGTTTGCCAAGAAAAAGAGTGGGTGGTTATAGCCTTGGAGATTATGCCGGATCATGTTCATCTGTTTGTCAATACTCCACCAAAAGTAGCGGCCCATCAAGTCGTCAAGGCAATCAAGGGCAGAAGTTCCCGATTGCTAAGACAAGAGTGTCCAATACTCTTAAAGCTGCCTTCCCTGTGGACTCACTCGTATTTTGTCTCTACCCCTGGCAATGTTAGCAATACAACAGTTAGACGTTACATCGAAAACCAAAAAAAATGACGGCGAATTCATTCGCCGCGTCGGACTTCATCCCCGATTTAAAAATGCGGGGCTTCCGTCCTCCCGTTCTTTATCTGTGAGAATCCAGACCCTGAAGCGATCGCGCAACTCCCCTATCTTACGGCTGTCTGTAAAGAACTTCGGCGGCGGTAGTCGTAGCTGTATCGGCATGGCTTTGTCCCTATTTGAAATGAAACTGGTTCTGGCAACGGTTCTATCCCGCTATCAGTTGGCGATTGACCCCGACACATCTGTACAACCGTGGCGACGGGGGATTACCATCGTTCCCTCGGAGGCTTGTCCTATGGTGGTGAAGACCCAGCGTCACCTTCACTCATCTTGGGAAAAAGTCATAAGTTATCAGTAATACGTTGTAAAATAGAGTACCTTTTTGATCCGATTTCTAGACCCAAACAGGGAAAACAAGGATTTATTGCTAATTGGATCAGCGCTAGTTTACTGGATGTCTAACTTGCTATCATGACCACAAAGTTCATTTCTCATTCCCAAAATAAGTTATGGTTAGCGGCGCTTAAACCGCCGATGTACAGCGTGGCGATCATTCCAATTTGGATTGGTACGGCTGTAGCCTACAGGGAAACTCATATTATTCATTGGGGCATTTTTAGCACATTTTTACTGTCAGCTATTTTAATTATTGCTTGGCTTAACCTTAGTAATGATGTATTTGATTCAGAGACAGGGATTGATCACAATAAACCCCATTCCCTGGTGAATTTAACCGGGAATAAAGCGTTAATTTTTGGGTTGAGTAATCTATTTTTAGCCGCAGGTATCCTGGGAATCATCGCGATCGCATGGTGGCAACGGGATTGGACGGTGATTGGCATTGTCTTGCTTTGCTGCGCTTTGGGGTATAGTTACCAAGGTCCTCCCTTCCGCCTGGGTTACCAAGGGTTAGGTGAGGTTATTTGCTTTTTTACCTTCGGTCCGATGGCGGTGGCGGCGGCTTACTACTCCCAAGCCCAAACCTTCTCGTCAATGGGGTTAGCGGCTTCAATCATTATTGGTATTAGTACCTCAATTATTTTATTTTGCTCCCATTTCCACCAAGTTGAAGACGATATAGTCGCCGGGAAGCGATCGCCGATTGTTCGCTTGGGAACTCAAGGTGGTGCTAATCTACTCCCTTGGTTAAGTGGCAGCATTTTTGCCCTTACGGGTTTGTTGATCGTATTGGGGATGTTTCCGGTTTGGACAGGATTAATTGTTCTGAGTTTACCCTTTGCCCTTGAGTTAGTGAAGCATGTTGGCTGCTATCATGATCAACCCAAAAAAGTCAGCAATTGTAAATTTATCGCCGTTAAGCTGCATTTTTGGAGTGGATTATTCTTGGGGTTGGGCTTTGTTATCCCTAATCTTTGGTATTGATGGCTTCCTCTTCACAGGTGTCAACTTAAACTGAAAGCATGGAGAGTAGAGACTCCTCCGGTTGAACGTCTGGAAGCCAGGGAATAATTTTGATCAGTGTAATACGTCGTTGAAGCTAGGAGGTTTTTTGTTTACATTTATTTACAAAGTTGCCGAGTATTGATTTACATCTCCTGAACGATATGGGGATGAGTCAGTGTTAATCCCTTGGAGAGAGGTAAGTCTAAGAGCCAGAAGTCTACAATTTAGTTAGTCGTCCATGATGCACTCACCTCAGTATGCTGAAGCGCTCTAAGCTGAGTGAAGTTCATGTACCAATATTAGGGTTGGTTAATACTCAGGAAAGAATCTCGCATAGATGCTGACTGTGAGTGCAAGATTGGCAGGCGGCTGAGGTTCATCTCCTTTAAGAGAATCCCAATCTAAATAAAAAGAAGGACAACTATTGAGGTTGAAGTCAATGAGTTTCAGCCAATTTCATTCGTCATTCTTTCTAAACTCATCATTAACAAAGGATTCAATTATGCAACTTATGGATATGTCAAAACCCCACAAAAGTACCTCAACAAAAAGAGAAGCTTGGTGGCAAACTCCTGTACTCAATCGTCGGGCATGGACGTGGGAAGATGCGCGTAATGTGAAACACCAAGGCGAATGGTGGCAGAATGCGGTTATTTATCAGATTTCTCCGCAGAGTTTTAAGGACAGTGATGGTAATGGTGTCGGTGACTTGAATGGGATTATTGAACAACTCGATTACATTACCTCTCTCGGTGTCGATGCCATCTGGCTATGTCCGATTTATGAATCCCCAATGGAGGATTTTGGCTATGACATTACCAATATGCGGGATATCGACCCGCTTTTTGGCTCTCTAGAGGATTTTAAACGATTACTGGCAGTGGCTCATTCCATGGGATTGAAAGTTCTGCTCGATCAAGTTTGGAGTCATACCTCGGAAAAACATCCTTGGTTTCTCGAAAGTCGGCAAAATAAAAATAATCCTAAAGCAGACTGGTATATTTGGGCAGATCCTAAGCCTGATGGTTCGCCCCCCAACAACTGGTTATCAGCATTTATGGGTCACAGTGCTTGGCAATGGGCACCCGAACGTAAACAATTTTATCTGTATAATTTCTTAGAAAGCCAACCTGACCTGAACTGGCACAATCCAGATGTGGTTGACGCAATTTTGGAACGGGCAAAATTCTGGTTGGATTTAGGAATTGATGGTTTCCGCATCGATGCGCCTAACTTTTTCATGCACGACGCTCAATTGCGGGATAACCCCGTTCGCCCGGATGATGCGTCTTTACCTGATGGTGTCGCCCCTGATAATCCCGTGGTTCGGCAATTGTTTAAGTACAACTTCTGCCGTCGAGAAACCTTAGACGCCCTCAAACCTATCCGTGATTTAATGGATCAGTATCCGGGTACGGTTGCCTTAGGCGAAGTGACGTTCTGTGAAGATTCGATTGCCCTTGCCAGTGAATTTGTCCAAGGTGATGAGCGGTTACACATGGCATATCATAGTGGGCTTCTCGTCGATGAACCCATCAGCGCTAGACTCATGCAACGGATGATGGAAAAAGTGCTAAGTAACTTTACCGAAGGCGGTGATTGTTGGATTGTCGGTAATCATGACTATGGTCGCTTGCGATCGCGCTGGACTGGAAAGGATGCTCAGGGAAATCCTTATCCAGAGGAATTTTATCACATGATTGCGGCACTGCTCCTCTCTTTACCGGGTGCAATCTGTCTCTACCAGGGTGATGAACTAGGGTTAACTGAGGCAAGAATCCCCGAAGATATTCCTGTGGACGATATTAAAGATCCCTTTGGTCAAGCCCTTTATCCAGCGATTAAAGGACGAGACGGTTCCCGCACGCCAATGCCTTGGCAAGCGGATGCCCCCCACGCCGGATTTACCACGGCAGAAAAACCCTGGCTACCTGTTCCCGATGGTCATTATCAACGGGCGGTGAATCTGCAAAATCGAGATCCGAACTCCTTGCTAAATACCTGGCGTCGTTTACTTCACTGGCGCAAAAAACAACCAGCCTTAGAAGCCGGTAACTTGGAAATCCTGGAGACAGAGGAACCGATTTTTGCCTTTATCCGGGACTATGCCGAACAGCGAATCTTGTGTATTTTTAATTTGAGTAACGAATCTGCCCGCTATGACTTGTCGGGATATCCAGGGTGTGCGGAAACCGAAGGATTAGGCTTTATCACGAATCGTCAGGGTGAGACGCTGGAAATTCCTGGCTATAGTGTCTTCTTTTGTAATATGCCCCCAACCTGTGATTATCAACTGAAGTCGAATTAGGGCTGGTTAAATCAGCCTGTAGAGACGTTGCATGCAACGTCTCTACAAGGTTATGCTAATCCTTCCACAACCGGATGGAAGTAAAATGCCAACCCCAACACCAAATAAGCCGCAATTAGCAAAATTCCTTCCAACCAGTTCGATTTTCCATCCGAACTAATGGAATTGGCGATTAACACCGCCACAGCTACAGCTACCAGTTCAAAGGGGTTAAAATCCAAGTCCATCGGCTGACCCAAAAACCAACCCGCAATCACTAAGACAGGGGCGACAAATAGGGCAATTTGTAAACTTGATCCCACCGCCACCGACACCGACAAATCCATCTTATTTTTCATCGCCACTGTCACCGCCGTAGCGTGTTCGGCGGCATTGCCAATAATAGGCAATAGAATCACCCCTGTAAATAGGGCAGTTAATCCTAACTGGGAGGTAGCTTCCTCCAACGTCCCCACCAACAGTTCCGACTCTAACGCCACCAAAAGGGTGACTCCAAGTAACACGCCAATCCACAAGCCTAAATTCACCTGATGTTCCGGTTCCTCAGTGGGGGAAGAAGTACCATCCCCCTCTTGGGGCTCAACATCCACCATGCCCACATCCAATAGATAGCTGTGGGTTTTCATCGAAAATAATAAGGTAAGAGCATAAACCACAATCAACACCCCCGCCACAGCAACCGATAATCTTTGTAACGTCGCTTCATCAATGTCAGGCGTCGTAGCATCCATCGCCGTCGGTAGCAACATGGCAATGACAGCCAAATTCATTGAGGACGCATTTACCCGTGCCACAATCGGTTGAAAGTCCTGTTCCTTGTAGCGTAATCCCCCCAAAAGCATAGATAAGCCCATCACCAGCAGCAAGTTGCCAATAATTGATCCCGTAATCGTGGCTTTAACCACATTGACTAAGCCAGCATTGAGGGCAATCAGGGCAATAATCAGTTCTGTCGCATTACCAAATGTGGCATTCAGCAACCCACCAAAGGTAGGTCCTGCTACAACCGCAATTTCCTCCGTCGCCGTTCCCATCCACGCCGCTAGGGGAACGATCGCCACACAGGAGGTAATAAACACTATAGCTGATCCCCATTCCAGAAAATGCGCGGCGATGGAAATGGGGACAAAAAGTAACAACAGTGACAGAATCGTGTTTTTGTTCAGCATATAAGAACCAGCAAAGAGGCACAGATTTACGTTAACGGTCAGGATTAGGATTTGTCATTGGTTAGGGAACAGGGAACAGGGAACAGGCAATGGGCAATAGGTAAGGTAGAGTTTTGAGTTAACTTCCCCAGCTTCCCCAGCTCCCCCAGCTTCCCCTGCTTCCCCAGCTCCCCCATCTCCCCCATCTCCCCAGGAAGATGTGCAATAATCGGCAAGAGTTGTTATAGTGCGTCTAAGTTTTGTGAACTGACCGCAACGTTATATGAAGTTTTATCGATTTTCAGTAAATCTTGCGGTTGAATAAAAAACTGAAGGGACAGATTGTTACACGTTCATCCCTAAATGCAAGTTTAGCCACTGGTGTCAATGCTTTTTTCTAAGGATCTGCGTATACATTCCGTACACTGTACTAAGAAATGAGAAGGAGAGTCAAATCCTTACAAAGGACAAAGGACGAATGACGAATGACAATCCTCACCGTTAACTTTACTTTTGTCCGACTACTTATACCGAGCTGGCGTTCTCTACTGAAATGGCTAGCTTCCAACCCAAAATTCGTTTAGCGAATCTCTCAACTTATCCCTACTCAAGAGCGAAAATGACTAGAGTAAGGGAATCTGTCTGACTACGTTTTCTGTGGAATTTGGTGATCTAAATGACTTCTGCTGCTGAACTTTCAGCTTCACAAGCTGCGGCAAATCCCATCCCTACCTTATCTGAGGAGGTTGGGCGAGACCATGATCCCCTACAGACAGCTAGGGGCGTCTACGTAACTGTTCACGGGCATTTTTATCAACCCCCCCGTGAAAATCCTTATCTGGATACGATTGAACGTCAGCCCTCGGCGGCTCCGTTTCATAACTGGAATGAGCGGATTCATCACGAATGCTATCGCCCCAACGCCTTTGCTCGGGTGTTAAATGGTTACGGCGAAGTGGTGGGGATCGTTAATACCTTTGAATATCTCAGCTTTAATATTGGTCCGACGCTGATGTCGTGGTTGGAACGCTACGACATGGAAGTGTATGAGCGAATCATAGAGGCGGATCACAAGAGTTGTCAACGGCTCAACGGTCATGGCAATGCGATCGCGCAAGTCTATAACCATATCATTCTTCCCCTCGCCAATGAACGGGATAAATACACCCAAATCCGTTGGGGAATGGAAGATTTCCGCTCTCGCTTTGGTCGTGATCCCGAAGGGATGTGGCTGGCGGAAACGGCGGTAGATTACCCCACCCTGGAAGTGTTAGTGGCAGAAGGGATTAAGTTTATCATTCTCGCACCCTCCCAAGCTGAACGCTGTCGGATTTTGCCAACCGAAGACAATCCTGATCCTAAATGGCATGAAGTGGGTGGGGGTCAGATCGATCCCAGCCGCCCTTACCGTTGTTTCCTCGAAAACGGTGAATTTATCGACATCTTTTTCTACGACGGTCCCATCTCACGGGATATGGGCTTTAGCGATGTTCTCAGTAGTTCCGAACATTTTGCGGGTCGTTTAGGGATCGCGATTCATGGGGATCACCGTCCCTCCCAGATTATCAGTGTGGCAACCGATGGGGAAACCTTTGGACATCACAAACGCCACACGGAAATGTGTATCGCCCATGCTTTTACCCAAGTCTTTCCCCGCCGTAACTGGACGGTGACCAACTTTGCTCATTATCTCAGCATCAGTCCCCCCACTTGGGAAGTGATTCTCAAACCCGTAACCGCTTGGAGTTGTTCCCACGGCGTTAACCGTTGGCAAGATGACTGCGGCTGTGGTGGCGGCGGGGGTTGGCATCAAAAATGGCGGCGTCCCCTGCGAGAAAGTTTGAACTGGCTGCGGGATCAGTTGATTCCGGTGTATGACGAGAGGGGGCGTCAGTTTTTCCGTGATCCTTGGGCGGCGCGGGATGAGTATATCCAGGTATTGCGCGATCGCGTATCGTCTCGGAACGAGAATCGCTCGTTGGACAATGTGAAGCAATTTCTGAACCGTCACAGCGTTGCGCCCCTCTCTCCCACCGACCAAATCGATGCCCTGCGGCTGTTGGAAATGCAGCGCCACGCCATGCTGATGTATACCAGTTGTGGCTGGTTCTTTGAGGAAATCTCCCGTCCAGAAGGGGTACAGATTTTACGCTATGCAGCACGGGCGTTGGAGTTAGCTGGGGAGGTGGCGGGTATCCAGCTTGAGCTAGGGTTCTTGGATCGCCTACTTGTAGCACCGAGTAATGTAGACTGCTTTAAAACCGGGGATGGGGTCTATCGGCAACTGGTTGTATCGTCGCAAATTACCTTTCAACAAGTTGCTGCACATTACGCGATTAGTTCCTTATTTACCAACTATTCCCAACAAGAACGCCTCTACTGCTACGAAGCGCACCAGCTTGACTATCAACTTCAACGCATGGGTTCTCTAACATTGGCAGTGGGTCAATTGCGACTGGTGTCGGAGATTACCTGGGAAAATATGGAATTGGTCTTTGCCGTTCTCCATATCGGCGGCTGGGACTTCCACTGCTGTATCCAACCCTTTAGCGGACGTCGGGCATATACCCAGTTGAGGGATAAGATTTTTGATGCCCTTAAGCAAGCCAGTGCTGCCCATACGATTCTGGCAATGAATCAGATGTTTGGTGAGCAGTCGTTTAGTTTACAGAATCTGTTTGCTGAGGAACGGCAACGGATTATGCAGCTAATTAGTCAGGAAACCCTGACCCGATTAGATCAGCTGTATAACCAGATGTACCGGGATAATTATGGCGTGCTGATGGCTTTCCATCGGGATGAATTGCCCGTACCGAAAGAATTACAAGTGGCAGCAGAAATTGCTTTATCCAACCGTTGTCTGATTGCGATTAAAGCTTTAGACATGGAGGTGAGTGATCCCCAAGCTATCAACGCTCAGATAGCCGAACTGGAAGCGATCGCCATAGAAGCGGGACACCTACGCTGTCATCTGAATATCCCAGAAGCCAAGCCAACTCTGGAGACATTAATTTGGCGATCGCTGTGGCAACTTTTGCATGAGGGTGATCCCGATACCCTCGGCGAGGATATCCGCCAGATTGATCGGTTGATTGAGATTGGCAATCGGTTAAGCCTCGGTTTAGCGTTAGACCGTTGTCAGGAACTCTATTTCAACTGTTTACACACATCAATCGTGCCGCAGTGTGAACTGGCGATTCAAGCCCAACGCCTGAGTGACCAAAAGAATGGACACAATCAGGCGCAGCTTACGGCGGCAAATCCTTGGACTATTATCCGACTACGCCAGTTGCTTCAGCTTGGTCAACTTTTGTCTGTGGAAGTGAGTCCTTGGTTGAGTCATTTGGTTTAGATAGGGGGGTAAAAAACGATAGTAGGGGCTTGGTAACCAAGCCCCTACTCCATTAGGGTAATAGAACCCCGCTAATTCCGTGAATCATACCGTTAGAGGCAGGAATATCTGCCAGAATCACAGGTACATCATTGACAAAAACTTCGCTAGCATTGCTAACTCGTATGGTTACGGGTTTACCTGCTAGAGTGGTTAACCGCAAGGTCGAACCAGGAGTTAAGCCAAAGGTGTTAATGTTACCGGGAACAACATGATAGGTGAGGATTTCAGTTAATCGCGATCGGTTTTGGGGTTGAAGTAACGTTGCCACAGTTCCCTCTGGTAAAGCAGCAAAGGCTTCATCGGTGGGAGCAAAAATGGTAATGGGTCTCCTCCCAGCTAGTGCTGAGGTGAGTCCGGCGGTTTTGATTGCAGCCGTCAGGGTGGAGAAAGCGTCGTTAGCGGTTTCGAGTTCATCGGCTATATTGCTCACACCCCGTTGAGCGATCAGGTGGAGTCCAGGTTCTGCCTTTAAGAGACGAGGGGAGTCGGTGACGCTGTTGGCGGGTAGTGCGATCGCGGTACCGAGACTGGCTAGACCTAAACAGGCGGTTAGTTTCCTCAAGGTGGAAGTAAAAGCGTGGGCTGGCATGAATTTTTCTCCTCAGAGCAGGTATTTATAACGATTTGTATACTACTTTAGTCTGAATTCTGAACCTATGCTTCTTTCTCAGGTACAATATCGCGTCTGCTCAGTGCATACTGAGAGATTGGTCAATTGATTTGGATTACATAAATTTCCACTTCTGGGGTTTAATCAAAACCAAACGAGTCGCTACACTGAAACAGAGGAAGACTTGTTCAACAAGGGGATGGATTTTTTGACCGAGATAGGAGCTTAAGCCATGATTCAGTCTGTACTAAAACTATTAACATTTGAAGAGTTTCTGGCGTGGTATCCCGATGGACGAGGGCGTTATGAACTGTATGAGGGAGTCATAGTTGAGATGAATCCAACTGGAGACCACGAAGAGGTTGCCGCTTTTCTCAACCGCAAGCTAAATGTAGAACTTGATCGCAAAAGCCTCCGCTACTTCATTCCTAGAACCTACCTCGTTAAACCTCCTAGTATTCCATCAGGTTATCAGCCCGATGTTATAGTCTTGGACAAAGACGCCTTGCACGATGAGCCACTGTGGAAGAAATCATCAACTATCTCCCAGGGAAAGTCAGTCAAACTAGCAGTAGAAGTGGTCAGCACCAACTGGCGAGACGATTACCTGACCAAAGCCAGGGATTATGAAGAAATGGGCATTCCAGAATATTGGATTGTTGATTACTTGGGGTTAGGCGGTAGACGGTTTATTGGCAATCCAAAGCCACCCACTTTTTCGATCTACCAGCTAGTTGAGGGTGAGTACCAGGTTAGTCAGTTTAGGGGAGATAACCTCATCGAATCCCCAACATTCCCAGAGTTGAACTTGACAGCACAACAAATCTTTAACGCAGGGGAATGACAAGCCTGTACACAGACATTAAGAACAACCGAGAGAATCGTTTGTGGCTACACCCGTTTTAGAATTAATCCCTGAAGCCTGCTGACATAAGTGTTTCAGTTGTGCGCCGTCTAGAAGGGCATCAGTGAAGTCAGCTCCCGTAATTAATGTATTATCAAACACTGATCCAAGTAAGAGAGTTTCGACTAAAATCACATCACTTAAATCTGCTCCCGTCAAATCTGCCTGATCTAACATACCATAGCTTAAATCCGCACCGTGCAAATTGGCATTCGTCATCACCGAACCACTAAAAATAGCACCTCGCAAGTCAGCATAGGCAAAATTACTTAATTGTAAATTGGCATTGGCAAATTCAGCCGTCTGTAAATTTTGAGCGGAAAAGTCTTTGCCTGTGAGTTGGGCGTGACTGTAGGATAAGGGAGGCGGATAGTCAGCCGCTTGAGCAGATAGAGGATGAACGAATAGAGCGATCGCGACTAGGAATGCTATCAGTTGGCGAAGAATCATCTCAAATTGCCTGATTGACCTTAATGCTTGTCCCCTATTAAATCTGATTGGTGTTAAGTCGGTCAAATTCAGGCGGCGGGGGTAGCAAGCGTGCAAGACATCGATAGTGGCATGGCACACCTAATTTAATGGATTAGATTCGGCTTGTAGTCAGGGCTTTGATCCCTAGTTTCTGTTGAGTAACATGCGTCAAGCAAACCTACAACTTTTTTCCGCATCTTTTCCCAGAACAAGGTTGTGTTCGTTTCCAAAAGCCGCTTGCGTGTTTACATCTTATGTCGGTATAGTTGCTGACATCAGACATAAGACCAATAATCAATGACCAAACTTCGAGCATTAATCTTTGACGTTGATGGGACGTTAGCCAATACCGAACAAGAGGGACACCGAGTAGCATTTAACCGCGCCTTTGCTGAAGCTGGATTCGATTGGAATTGGTCTGTTTCCCTCTATGGTGAATTACTCGCGGTGGCTGGGGGGAAAGAACGTATCCGCTATTATTTAAACCAATATCGCCCCGACTTCCAACCTCCTAGCAATTTCGACGAGTTCATTGCTAATCTGCACCGGGCAAAAACTCAACATTATCGCCAACTGATCACCACGGGTTCTATCCCCCTACGTCTTGGTGTGCAACGATTAATTAAAGCGGCGCGATCGCAAGGAATTCGGTTAGCGATCGCCACCACTACCGCCCCGACTAATGTAACTGCGCTTTTGCAGCATACCCTAGGGGATGAGAGTCCGGCGTGGTTTGACGCGATCGCGGCGGGTGATATCGTCCCCGCCAAAAAACCCGCCCCCGATATTTACAACTATGTACTGCGGCAAATGGATTTGCCACCCCAAGACTGTTTAGCGATCGAAGATTCTGATCAGGGTTTAATGGCGGCTACACAAGCAGGTATCACGACACTCATTACAGTCAACAATTATACAAAAGACCAAGATTTTACCCAGGCGGTACTCGTGTTAAATCATTTCGGAGAACCCGATCAACCCTTTACCGTTCTCGCTGGAGATGCTGGAGATAAGCGATATGTTGATATAGAACTCCTCCACAATCTACATCATCGTTAGAGTATCGCTTCAGTCACCCCTTCAGGGTGAAAAGACCACAGTTAATGGCGGGTCAGACCTCACCCCCCAATCACTAATCCCCAATCACTAATCGCCTAACTTGACGAATTTGAGTGCAAAATTCTATTAATATAGCAATTAAATCTCAGCCATGATATCATGTCCGTCTAGACAGTGATTTTTGACTTTTACCTTGCCATCTTACTACTTACCTTCTGCCTAAGAGCCTTCTGCCTTGGAGCCTTCAAGAATACCAACGGGTAAGTATTAAACCGAAGCTGATAATGACCGACTTGTCCCGGAGTGATGGGGTAGCGTTATGACCTATAGCCTTAGAATTGCCGATATTCCTGCTAGCGAACGTCCACGGGAACGATTAATGGCGATCGGTGCCAAAAATTTGGCGACAGCGGAACTGATTGCTATTTTACTTGCCACAGGTCAGGGGAAAGGTAAACTTTCGGCAGTAGGTTTAGGACAATATATTTTGCAGCAATTGAGTCAAGATGAACGCGATCCTATGGCGGTATTGCGAGATATCTCCCCTCAAGAGTTAATGCGTATCCATGGCGTCGGACCCGCCAAAGCTGCCACGATGCTAGCCGCCATTGAACTGGGAAAACGCGCCTTTCAGTCTCGCCCCACAGAAGGCACTATAATTGATAGTCCCATGGCGGCGGCGGCGGCTTTCAGTCATGAGTTAATGTGGCAAACTCAGGAACGTTTTGCTGTATTACTGTTGGATGTGAAAAATCACTTATTGGGGATTAAACTCATCTCAGTTGGTACAGCAACACAGACATTAGCCTGTCCTCGCGAGATTTTACAAGCTGTTTTGCGCCATGGGGCGACGCGGTTTATTGTAGGGCATAGTCATCCAACGGGTAGTGTTGAACCTTCTGAGGATGACATTTCTTTGACCAAACAGCTTTTGCAGGGGGCGCTGCTAATCGAAACACCTTTAGTGGATCACCTGATTTTGGGAAATGGCAATCACCAGAGTCTACATCACACCACTTCATTGTGGAAGGAATATCCCCAAGATATTTAGTCGGACTTTCATTAAAGTTAACGGTTGAGATTAGGAGGGAAGCAGGAAGGAACAAGAATGATTTGAGGCTTGTTAACCTTTCTGAGTACAGTGTACAGAATTTATGTCCAGGGACTTACAATTCTTTTTTTGAGTTTCCGGGGTCAAACCAGTTAGTTGAGATTATTAACGCTCATTTTCCGGCATTGACGCCAGCGTTAGTTGAGGCGGCGGTAGAGCGATTTACTGAGTTGCGAGAGAAGATGGTGAAGGGGAAGTCGGGGAAAAAGGTGAGTACGAGTGAGTTATTGGATTGGGTGGCGGTGTTGCAGCAGTTTCCCCAGGATGAGGTGTTAAAACAGCTTGAGGGGGATTTGCTGTTTCCTGAGGTGTTGTTGAAGAAGTGGGAGGATCATTTGCGGTATTTTAAGTAATAAGAATGGGTGAAAATGGAACAAGAGCCAAGAAATAAATTTCTGGCTCAAAGCTAAAACCCGTTAAAACGGGTTACGTAGGTGGACACAATTAAAGTTAACGGTTGAGATTAGGGAACAGGGAACAGTAAGGGTTTGAGGGCGGTTTACGAAACTTAATACAGTACTGTTTTATTTTGTCCGAATACTTACGTTGATAAAGCTAATTATTTAGATGCATTAATTTTAAGGTAAAATAATAAATTTAATAGAGTTTTAATTGAAATTAAATTGGTATTATGACTTATGACGAACTGCCATTGCTAGACATTTTTAACAGCCTGCGCCAGCGCCATGGTTTACCGTTGGGGGTAGATGAGTATTTGGTGGTGGTGCGATCGCTCCAGGCTGGTTTGGGTGTGGGGAGTCGGCTGGAGTTGGAACAGTTGTGCTGTCTGGTGTGGGCGACATCGGAGGCGGAATGTCAACTGATTCGACGGCTGTTTGAGCAGATGTGGGCGGGTTTGCAAACCAATTTAGGGGAAGGGAGCGATCGCGCATCCCAGGCTTCTGTCTCTCCATCCCCGCCACCTCAACCCGATCAACCCAATCAGGAGTTAGAGGAATCTCCCAGTAAAACCCTAGACATGGATGAACCGGTGCAGGTGGTTCAGGCGGTGCGTCGCCATAAACCGGATCAAGAATTCAAACGCCCCCGCTATATGTTGCTAACTGAATATTTCCCCGTTACTAAGCGACAAATGAAGCAAAGTTGGCGTTATTTGCGTCGCCCGATACGGGAAGGAGTACCCGTAGAATTGGATATTGAAGCGACAGTGGAAACGATGGGGCGTCAAGGGGTTTTACTAACACCCGTGTTAATTCCGCGTCGGATTAATCGCACAGATTTGGTGTTAATGATTGATCAGGAAGACTCAATGGTGCCGTTTCATCGGCTGTCGCGACAGTTAGTTGAAACAGCCCAACGAGGGGGGCGGTTGCGACAAACTCGTGTATTTTATTTTCATGATTATGTTGATGAGTATTTATATCGTCATCCAGCCTTAGTGAATGCTCAATTAATGGATGAGGTATTAGCAGAAGTGGGGGAACGGGCGGTAGTCTTGATTGTCAGCGATGCAGGTGCAGCACGAGGGAATTTTGATGCTGAACGGGTGAAGCAGACTCAAGACTGGATGGAACGGTTAAAGCAGTCGGTGCGTTATACAGCTTGGTTAAACCCGATGCCGAATGATAGTTGGTTGTATACAACAGCGGCGGAAATTGCCCGTTTTGTGCCAATGTTTGAAATGAGTCGTCAGGGAATGAATGCGGCGATTAGCGTATTGCGGGGGCGATATGGAGTTGGGGATAAAATGTATAGATGATGGGCAATAAAGCCGGGAAATAAATTTTTGAAACCTCCAGTTAAAATCCGCTCAAACGGGAAGTCAGCAAGCCCTAAATCAAGTTGGGAAATCAATTTCCGGAACCTAAAGCTGAAACCCGTTAAAACGGGTTGAATTATTAGGATACATGTCAACTTTATATTGGCATGGCACACCTAACTTGAGGGATTAGAATTACGTCCGGAAACTGTAGGGGCGCACTGACGTGCATTGGTGTCAACTTAAGCGGAAAAGCCAAGCAATACCTTGACTCTACCCCACCCTAGCCCTCCCCTTATAAAGGGGAGGGAACATTTCCCCCCTTAGCAAGGGGGGATTAAGGGGGGTTAAGATTAAGGCGACGAAATTCAAAGTCTTACAGGGAAAAGTTCTCACCTTAAGTTGACACGGATGACTGACGTGCGCCCAAAAAACCATCAAATCTATTCCACTATTTTAGCTGTATCAGTCCACCATCGTGAGGAGAGCGAAGCGTAACGGACTATTACTTAAAGTTATCATAGCTTACTCAAGCTAGCTTATACTATTAGTCAGTATTGTGTCTTCCCCAATTCCCCATCCCAATCCCCAATCGAAATCATGGCAACAACGAACCCAGAACGAGAAAAGCGAATCGCTGTTGAGCGGATTGTTGGGTTTGCCAAACAATTTGGGGAAGCCCATCTAAATCTAGCTTGTCACGCCGCCTTTCCTTTAGTTCTCACCCCTGACTTGCTCTACCAAATTTGGGCAACCTTCATTCCAGAAACACCTTGGACGGCAGTAGCGCGGGTGTTGCTGTCGCGTTTATGTCGGCAGGTTGGCTATGAGATGTATGAGATGGATATTCCAGTTCGCAATCTGTTACTCAGGGAATTGAAAGAACAGTTTGGGCAACAAAGATTGGAGGAATTGGGTGCATTTTTGATTGATTATGTAGCGCAGCAGCTTACTGAATATGATCCGGCTACGCAGGATTTACGAGAGGCGCAGGAGTGGACGGCGTTGGCGTATACGCAACCGGCTGAAGCAGGGCAAAAATTGGCAGAGGTTCTCAGTGAAACTGTGAAAAGAGAGAACATAGATATGGCAGAGGTATTACGCCTAACTTCATTAGTAGAAACCTATGCAGAACCGTTAGAGGAATTTGGATTTAAACCTTTACTGCGTTACAGTCAGGCAATGAAAAGCTTTGTTATTGGCGACATAGCCGATGCAACAGCTCAATTTGACAAAGTGATTGAAGATGGTAGTCAAGAGGATATTATTGGGATACAATTACCGATACCATCATTAGTGCCGACCTCTACCAAACAACCTCACTTATATTACCAGGTTGGCGGAAGTTTACCTCCAGATGCTCCCAGTTATGTCATGCGTAAAGCAGACAATGATCTTTATCAGGCGTTGAAAGCAGGGATATTTTGTTACGTCTGTAATTCCCGACTAATGGGTAAATCTAGCTTACGAGTGCGAACGAAGAAACGGTTAGAAGCTGAAGGAATTGTCTGCGCGGTGGTTGATTTGACTCGCATTGGTCGTCAGGCAAATGAACAGCAATGGTATCAGGGAATTGCTTATCTTTTAGTCAGGAAATTACAATTGGCGAATCGCGTCAAATGGCGACAGTGGTGGCAAGAGCATGAATCTTTATCGCCTGTACAACGCTTAGGTAAGTTTATTGAGGAAGTCTTGTTAGCTATTATTCCTCAACCCATTGTTATTTTTATCGATGAAATTGATTGTCTACTGCACTTAAGTTTTCCGACTGATGATCTTTTTACCCTAATCCAATCCTGCTATAATAGACTTGACCAGAATCCAGAGTATAAGCGTTTGACGTTTGCACTGTTGGGTGTAGCCACGCCCTCTGATTTGATTCAAGATAAGACAAAAACACCTTTTAATATTGGTCAAGCGATTGAATTACGTGGCTTTAGTCTAGACGAAGCGATGGTGTTAACACAGGGATTAGAAGGTAAAGTAGAAAAGCCTCGATCTGTCCTCAGAGAAATTCTGAAATGGACAAACGGTCAACCTTTTTTAACTCAAAAGCTTTGTCGGATTACCCAAATGATTACCTATACTATTCCTGCTGGTAGTGAAGCACAGAACATCAAAAAGTTAGTCAGGTCGCAAATTATTGAAAATTGGGAAGAAAACGATCATCCTGAACATCTGAGAAACATTCGCGATCGCATACTCAAAAGTAATAAGATTGGGGCAGAATCATTACTTCGCTATTATCAGCAAATTTTACAAAGAGGAGAAATGTTAGCTGATGATAGTCCTGAGCAGAAAGAATTATGGCTCTTTCAGACTAACTATGATAAATTACTAGCCAAAATACCAATTAAGCAGAACCCTTCTTCTAAAATTATCAAAATTATTTAACCCATAACCTCTTCTTTTAATTAGCTTAATTTTTTGATTAATTCCCTCCACTGT
>NZ_JAVJQP010000154.1:0-11671 GCF_040218875.1 Coleofasciculus sp. D1-CHI-01 | reverse complement strand
CAGGGGAAGCAGGGGGAGCAGGGGAAGCAGGGGAAGCAGGGGGAGCAGGGGAAGCAGGGGGAGCAGGGGGAGCAGGGGGAGCAGGGGGAGCAGGGGGAGCAGGGGGAGCAGGGGGAGCAGGGGGAGCAGGGGGAGCAGGGGGAGCAGGGGGAGCAGGGGGAGCAGGGGGAGCAGGGGGAGCAGGGGAAGCAGGGGAAGCAGGGGAAGCAGGGGGAGATAGGGGAAAAAGTCTTTAATTATAGCTTATCCGAGTGGAGCATTGCTGTCCCTAACGTACTCCCAGATGTTTGAGCTTGAGTTGACACCAATGCTCTAAATTAAATTAAATGCTCTAAATTAATGGTGTTGAACTAGAAGTGCTTCAATGGCTTGCAGTAATTGACTCGTGTTCCATCCTTGGTAAAGATGAGATGCGATCGCACATCCTCCTGCACCGACGCCTTCCTTGACATATCCTTGTTCGTAAGCCCGTAGCTGCGGATAACTTGACTGGGCAAAACTTAAGTCGGTTGCCAAAAGGGGAACACCACCAATAGCTCGTGCTAATCCTACAGTATCACCCGTGGGATCATCTGCCACCCAGCGAGTTGTACCGACAACCACCTGCTTAGGTTGCCATGGTAAGGAATCAAGACTACGGCGATAAGCTCTAATTTTGGCTTCCCCAGCTTCCCCAGCTCCCCCTGCTCCCCCTGCTCCCCTAGCTCCCCCAGCTCCCCTTGCTTCTTGAAGAAGCGCCAACGCCCGTGCTAGTGCATAAACCGCCAGCATTTGCGTCCCTCCAGCTAACAAAACACCAACGCTTTGACTTGCCCCAATTACCATTCCGGCGGCTGTAATTTGCATGGGATCACCTACGGCGGCGACTAACTCGAAGGGATCAATGAATTCTGCCAGTTTCTCTTCCCAGTCTGCCTGTTGTAGTCCAATCCGAACGATTTCTGCTTTTTGGCGATGATTACAGTGAGGATGGCTGCTATTGACTTTACCCATGGCGGCAATACCCAACCCTGTCAGCACGCTCAAAGCCGTTGTGGTTCCGCCAACGACACATTCAGCAATCATTACATATCCGCTTGGGGTCAGAGTTGCCAGCTTTTGACCCCAAATTAAGCCTTGCTCAAATAGTTGTTTTACAGTATTGATGGGCAAGGCAATTCCTGTGGTTAAACAGTTAGCGGGTAAACCTCCTAAATCTATAGCTGGGACGGCTGGCGGTTGAGGTAAACCCGCATTGAATAGATAAACCGGAAGGTGACAAGCCTCAACGACAGCACGAGAAATCAGCACAGGCGACGCCCCAGCATCCAAGGGAGGTAGAGGATACTGAGGATTGGCAGTAAAACCATTAACTAAGAATTCAGCATCCGCGATCGCAGTATACTTCCGATCCTCTGGAGTTGCCCCAGCCGCAGAAATACCAGGGATCAACCCTGTTGCCGTAAATCCTAAAATACAAGCGAGTAGGGGAGGTTGTCCCCGATACTGCTGCAACCATTGATTGCCTTGAATGAATTGGGTATAGATGCGGATCACATCTGTCCTTTAGGCAGTTTGCTCAATGACATAAGCCATAAGACATAAGACATAAGACATAAGACATAAGACAATTAAACTAGAACAGGTGTTTCGGGTTGATCAAGTTCTCGAAACAAAGGCGTACTCAAATAGCGTTCGCCAAAACTGGGCTGTACCATAACAATTAACTTACCCGCATTTTCTGGACGTTTCGCCACCTGAATCGCGGCACATAAAGCGGCGCCGGAGGAGATTCCAGATAACAACCCTTCTTCTCGTGCCAAACGGCGACCAAAAGCGATAGAATCTTCATCACTGACTTGAACCACTTCATCAATCAGGTCTGTACGCAAAACTTGAGGAACAAAGCCAGCACCAATCCCTTGAATCTTATGGGGTCCAGCTTGTCCGCCAGAGAGAACTGGACTACTGGTGGGTTCAACTGCGATCGCGGTAAAATCGGGTTTACGTTCCTTGAGCACTTCGGCAATACCAGTAATCGTACCACCAGTGCCAACGCCAGAAATAAGAATATCGACCTGACCCTCAGTATCTGCCCAAATTTCTTCAGCCGTCGTCTCCCGATGGATTTTGGGATTGGCTGGGTTTTGGAACTGTTGCAGCATAAAGGCTTCAGGAGTACTTTCGGTAATTTCGTTGGCTCGGCGAATTGCTCCTTTCATCCCCTCGCTTCCGGGTGTCAGCTCTAGTTTGGCTCCATACGCTTTCAGCATAGATCGCCGTTCGATGCTCATCGTATCGGGCATGGTCAAGATTAGCTGATATCCTTTAGCGGCGGCTACCATTGCTAGGGCAATACCTGTATTTCCCGATGTCGGTTCCACTAACACCGTTTTCCCTGGCTGAATCTGACGCGCTTCTTCCGCCGCCTGAATCATACTCATTCCGATGCGATCTTTCACGGACGCGGCTGGGTTCATTCCCTCAAGTTTCACCACAATTCGTCCTACACATCCCTCGGCTTGAGGAATCCGGTTGAGCTGAATTAGGGGAGTGTGACCAATTACTTCTGTGATATTATGAGCAATTCGCATAGTTTCTCCTTATCAACGACTCGTCACTTCAGTGATACTACCTCTAAGGAAGTTCTCCACACCCTTCGATGTGTCTGAGAAGCCTACACCTACCCGTTAGGGATGTGTAGGAGCGTCACAGTTAATCTATCCTATCCCGTTACTGTTTTGGTGAGTTAACTTCTGTTCTTTCACCACAGGTATTAATGATTTGTGATCGCTAACGCTAACCCCTCGATATTTCAAGGGTAAGAGAGTTGACGTAGCCGGAGGTTTGACCAAATGGTGAACTCTCAAAGCCTGACCCCGATATTTCCCAATTACCTCATCTTCCGTGACATCAACCTGGGCAGAGCTTAGGTCATAGTTAACGCCTCGATAAACTAGCTTAACGTTATCCTCATCCGGCAATGACGACTCGGTGACGGGCTGAGACGATGAAGAACTGCGTCTATGATTGCTAAAAATGACTAATATTAGCAGCAATAATTGAATTTGCCAGGGTGCTAAACATAACGTTACAACTAAGCTAACTAAAGCAATGGCAGCGGCAATATAAGCCATTTCATTAGCCAATTGTTTAAAAAGATACGCAGTGACGAGAAAAATCCCCAAGGGAATGATAAACAATAAAGACATATCAAGTGACCTGTAACCTACTTAATCTGTTATCTTAGCGAATTACCAATGTACCAACAGGGGAACAAACCATGTTGTAGCAATATTTACAGCTAAGTAGTCGGACTTTCATTAAAGTTGATGGTAGGGATCGTCATTCGTCATACTCGCTCCCTTGAGAAGAAAGCTACGTCATTCTTCTTATGTAAGGGTTTGAGCCGTGTTTACAAAAATTAATAATCCAGCAAAACTTGTACCCACTGAGGCGGACGAGGAATGGGATTTTTCAGGCGATCAAAGATGAGTAACGCCACCAGATGAACCACAAATAAATAAATGGCATTATTGACCACAATTGCCACAATTGCCACCACCTGAATTAACATTAAACTGGGTTGAGCGAGTAACCCCAGCTTGACAAACCCCCATTCCACTAATTCGGTAATTTGAGTCATCACATAAACCCACAGATCCTCACTCAAAAGAATTGAGAGCAGCCAAAAGCGAAAAAAGAATCCCAAGGTTCCCAGTAGCGTCCCAATTCCAATGGAAAATAACCAATTCGCTTGACGTTTCCACAACGCGCCCAACTGAACGCCCATCAAACCATAGGGAATCAAAAACAGGATACTGCGGGTTGGTCCTTGTAGCACCGACAGCAATAACCCTGAAACCAGTGCCGCCATCCAAGAGGCTCGATTTCCCCGACGCATATACACCAAGGCGATTGGCACCGGGAAAAACATCTTCAAGACTGGACCGAGGGGAAAATAATAATTAATTAGCCAAATCAAACTCGCTGTACTGGCGAGGAACGCCGTTTCTACCATAACGACAGTGGTATTGAATTGTCGCTGTTGTGCCTGAGATTGTTGACTCACCGAATTTCTGTCCTGATTAGGGATTAGCCTTTCAGGTCTAGCATTGGTTGATGGTTCCGTCTCTGGCTCTAGTTCCTCCACCAAATCCCATTCGTCATTGACATTTTCTGAGTCCTTCGAGGAGGATTCAGTATTCTGATCGGGATTAGGGCGAGGCACTTGGGCATCCTCAAAAGAATCGCTCATTCAGCTTTTATCAACGCTTGATCAACCTCCACTTTAACGCCCCTTTCACCTCGACATGATCGCCTGATCCCCTTACGTAGCTAAATCTGCCTCAAACCTTACCAATGACAAAGGACATAAGACAAATAACACTTCTAAGCAATAATGCGTTCTAATGCCGCCAGATCCGGGATAAACATAATATCGTGTTCTCGCTTAATCAAGCCTTTTTTTTCCAGCTTCGTCAAAACTCGCGTCACTGTCTCCCGCGCCAATCCACTCAAACTGCTTAACTCGCGATGGGGTAAGTTGGGAATCTCAGTACCTTGCTGTTTAAGTTTACCCTGACCCTCTGCCAAAAACAGGAGCGTGTCTGCCACTCGCGACGTACTATCCGACTCTCTCAGGCGGAGACGGCGATTAACTTGGCGCAAGCGCTTTGCCATAAGCTGAGACAAACGAACCCCGGCTAAAGGTTCATCATGAATAAGCTGGATAAAATCCTGGGCAGGTATACTGCCAATCGTCGTGGGCGTTAAGGTAATCACATCGGTAGAACGAGGCACCTCATCCAGTGCCGCCATTTCGCCAAAAATTTCCCCCTTGCCTAAAATGTTGAGGGTCACCTCTTTCCCTTCCAGGTTATAGGTACGAATTTTTGCCCAGCCCTCCAAAATGAAGTAAACCGAGCCACCCCAGTCATTCTCCAGCAAAATAACTCGATCCTTGGGGTGGCTGCGAGTAACAACATGAGAAGTCGCTTGATTCACAATCGCTTCTGGTAAGCCAGAAAATAAAGGAGCAGTGCGAATCAACTCATTAACATTAGAGTTCATTTCGTGTGAGCTGTATCGATCATCCATGAAGCCAAACCACATTGTATACGCCGTGGACAAGTACGGCGATTTGTTATCCTCAAAAACTTAAGCAGGTTCCTTCCTGTTCCACAACAGACACAAAATAGAGTCTTTGTGGTACAAGCGCCCCTCATCACCCCATCCAGACCAGCCATAATGGCAGATACAAGGGACTTATGTCCTGATCGATGAACGGCGCTATACTCCCTCGAAGTGCCTTCAATTCTAATCCTATTGGAAATTAAAACTAATCAGCCGGAGATTGGTACACAGCTATTATGCTGCATATTGAGGGAGATTTAACAACTTAAGCGTTCAAGTTCCTACATAATAAAAGCAGGCGATCGCAATAACTCCTGCGAAGCGTGAACATAAGTTGTCAGGCGTTCCACCGTGACTAAACAGAAGAAAATCCAATCGCTGATTGCTGATATTGACAGTCTCCTTGCCAAGTTTGGCTCCCGTTTCCCTTGGTCTAAACCCAACGATTTAGTCCGCGATCGCGAAATCCTAGAACGGGTGCGTCGCTATCTGCTGTCGATGCACCCAGACGAAATGGCAATGTCGCCATCCCACGAATCAGCCATTACACCAATTGTGCAGGCGGTTGCCCAAGAAATGGAGAGTATCCGCCAACAGGTTACAGAACCCTTGCAGACTGAATTGTCAGCATTACGTCAACAGCGAGAGTCCTTGACTCAAGAAATTCAGCACCTTGAGCAAAAGAAACAGCAATTGCAAAATACTGTTACCGCTAAAAGGGGGGGACCTGAGCAACCTCTCCCAGAATTTGCTCAGGATTTAATTAACCAGTCAACCGAACGCCTGACAAAGCAACTGGCTCAAATCTTACTGAATTTAGAAGCCCAACTCCTCAACGCTTCATCAACATCGGACTCACCCGGGCAACCTGCCTCTGGGATAATGTTGCCACAAGAACGCTTGGAGCAACTGCGGCAACTGCAACGGGAGAGCGATCGCATGTTAATCAATCTTGACACCAACCAACGGACAGTCTTTGAGGCACTCGATCGGGATCTGCATGGGTATCAGCAATCTTTGTCTCAAGGACTTGACAAAATGCATCGCTTGAGCAACCAAGGAGAGCTGTTATTTACAGTCCTTGTCAATCGCCTCGCCCAGCTATTGGGACGAGAAACCTCAACCTTGGTGCAATCGTCTCAACCTTGGTCAGAGGTGACAGAATTATCCCAGTCAGTGCCCGATTCAACGTCATCGACGTCAAAACAAGAGGGCATTTTTGTGGGCATTGATCGGGGTTCTCAGCCTGAATTCAACGTGACTCTATCTACCAACGCCTTAACCCCATCCCCACCAACCCAGGCTCAACTGCCGTCTAATATTGGTGATCGGCAATGGACGGAAGAACTCGATACAGAAAATTTAGGAGGCAATCCCCTAGACGCCTTGATTGGCTGGGATATGGATACCTCTATCTCAGACAAGGATTCAGAATTTCAAGACCTAGATTTCCTCTTAGGCATCGATAGTACGTCGGAGTCCACAACACCATCATCCCCCTCAGCCCCAATCTCTCAGGCAGACGCCAAGCAACCCGTAGAACCCGAGGTTGCCGATCAAACTGAAGTCGAGAACCGCCACCATGAAATTGATGAGTTGTATAATACCCTATTTGGCACAGACGCTGTCCCAGACTCTAATACCCCTCCTCCAGTCAATACCGCCGAAGTGACGGAAGCGAATACCTCAGCGACATCAATCACTACAACGGACTGGCAAGATAATCGATCCCCGGATCAGGCTTTCGGTGAGACTGGATCGGTGGAGATTGCTGATTATCTATTTGACGGATTTACTGATCCCGCCGATGAAACGAGTGTATCCGAACCCTGGATTGAAGGCATCAATCAGGATCAACTATCGTGGGAAACCTTATTATTTCAAACGCCAACACCTAACACCCCGATTGAGTCAGAGATAGTCGCCACGCCAGAACCCGCCACTTATCCTCACCAGGAACGGTTCGGCGAGTCTCAAGACGTTAAAACAATTACCGCCCTAACCGATTTACTCGATGAAATGGGGTTAAGTTATTCCCCCCCCGTAGCCGATATCCCATCCATAGCGGCGACTCGTGAGGAAGAATGGTTTTTGGAACACCCTGGAGAAACTGATTCCCCCGTTACCTCAGTTGAGGATCACTATATTCCCGCCTCACCCGATGAAGATTTGCTAGTTAGCGATGAATCGCAACAGTTTTCCGGTCAAGAGATTAGGCTAGATAAAAGTACCCTCCAGCAGCTTAGTGAAGACCTACACAGCTTTGAAGCAGAAGACCATCTGAATATTGTCCCTCAGCCCTCCCCGTCTCGCGATCGCACCGTCTCACCCCCAAATTTCGATTTGGACTCAATCCAGTCGTTGCCCATGTCAGAGGAGTTGTTGGCAGAAGATTGGGAAGAGTTTGCCCTCCATGACCTATCCCAGGAGGATGTTACCTTCTCAGATTGGCAACAGAAAACACCCACGGATCTAGACTCTCGCGAACCTGATCCCTTGGTGAGTGACTCTGAGGCAACAACACCACCACCATCCCCAGAGCTGGACGATGTTTCTGATGATTTGTCTGAGGAATCGATTGACTTAGAGCAAGACAATGTGGTACAAGAATATGTCTTGGAAGACTCCGTGACTCCGGATCAAGAGTCCGTGAGCCAACCTCAAGAAACGTCTTTAGAGGATGGCGAACACAATAGGGATTAGAGTAGGGGCGCTTCTGTGACCATTAGTGTCAACTTAAGGCTGGAACCCTTACTTAATAAGAGATCCCCCCTAGCCCCCCCTTTTAGATCCCCCTTCCGTCCCCCTTATGATCCCCCTCTTCCCTTATGATCCCCCTTCCGTCCCCCTTTTAGATCCCCCTTCCGTCCCCCTTCCGATCCCCCTTCCGTCCCCCTTCAAAAGGGGGAGACCAAAGGATGCTTCGCTTTTTATTCCATGGGGAAGCCAAAGGTTGCTTCGCTTTTTGTTCCATGGGGGAGACCAAAGGATGCTTCGCTTTTTATTCCATGGGGAAGCCAAAGGTTGCTTCGCTTTTTGTTCCATGGGGGAGACCAAAGGATGCTTCGCTTTTGGTTCCATGGGGGGAACCAGAAATTAATCAAAGTCCCCCTTTTGAAGGGGGATTTAGGGGGATCTAAACTTTGAGCGCTAGTTATACAAAGTCTTAAGTTGACACCAATGGACAGTGCAGTACCCCTACAGGTAGGTGATGTGACTTGATCATCAAATTGGCTAGTGGATACCAATAATCCTCTCTGGTACTTAGGAATTGATTTCGGCACCACGGGGCTGTCGGCTGTGGTGTTGAACAAAAACACAGGTCAGCACTACCCTTTATATTGGCAACAGGAATCGTCAACCAACAATCATGATTCAGGCGATCGCGTATTTCGCTTACCGACACAAACCTCCGCGAGTCCTACCGTGGTAAAAGCACCAGGAATAACGGTGTCCACGGTGAAACCCTATTTACCGTTGGCAATTCCTTACTATTGCCCAGAACGTCGTCAGTGGGAACCGATGTTAGTGTTACCAGATGGACAGGTTCCTCTATATTGGGTGCGGCGATCCTTACAGGCAATGTTAGCCACTTTAACCCCAGAGACTGTTCGCACCAAGGTGTTATTGCAGGTGGGGGCGATGGGTCTAGAATCAGACGTACTAGCAGACGCTTTGGCACAACTGGCAGGTGTTATTGTCAGTTATCCAACCGATTGGGGCGATACCTACCAGATTAATGTTCGGGAAGCAGTATTGGCTGCCAAGTTAGTCAAGGAATCTCAACAAATTGTCTTCTTAGAAGATGCGATCGCGTCCCTCTTAGCCGCTTTTCCCACGTCTGAACCCGCCTCTCCCACCGTAACCCCTCAATCCTCCACACTTGGACGTGGCTGGACCTTGGTGATCGATAGTGGCGCAACCACCACGGAATTGGCATTAGTGGATTTGCCTTACAATCCCCGTCAATTAACTTACGCTGACTTTCAACTTCAGAGTTGGTCTTACGCAGGTCAGGCGATTGATCAAGATATTATATGGCAGCTACTCTACCCTCAGATGTCTGAGGCGCAATTAGCACAACTGAATCTTAGCCAGGATTTAGAACCCCCCTTACCCGGTCAACCTGACCCCAAAAGACGCGATCGCGCTTTATTCGAGTTACAGCATTCGGTGTTAGGACAGGCGCTACTGAAAGCGGCTGAATACTTAAAGCTGATTTTGCCACACAAAACCGAATTTACCCTGGAATTGGGTGCCTATCGATGGACGGTGCAGCAAAAAGACTTCAACAGTGCCATTATCACACCGTTTATTGAACAACTCAACCAACAGCTTAACCGATTGCTGATTCAAGCAGGACTTTCCCAACAGGCGATCAGTCAAGCTATCTGTACGGGAGGAAGCGCTAAGTCAAACAGGGTGAAGCAGTGGCTTCAAGACAAACTACCTAACGCTACACTGATCCAGGATACTGTATCGTCCCCGCCTTGGGTCGCTACTGGACTGGCGAGGTTATCCCTGTATCCCCATGTCTTTAATCGCTTTCAGCAGCAATACAGTGACTACTTTCTGCTATTAGAACTGCTTAAGGCGTTTCCCCCGACAGAAAAGGAATCAGAGATTCGGGATTACACTTTGGCAGAAATTAAGCAACGCTTAGAACGTCAAGGTCTCAACACAGTCGCCTGTGATGAACGTTTAATCAGGTTTTTGGACGGTGAGTTACCGTCAGGATTGATCCCAACTCGCGATCGCCTACAGGGGTTCTCTCCAGCTTCTCCCCAAGATTTCCCTTATGGGGATCTAGCTGATGCCAAACTGTTTTCACCCGTAGGCGATCGGCTTTATCGTCCCAATTTCCAACAACACGAGCGTCTACGTCAATACCTTAAACTGATTGTATCGAGTCTGTCTCAAACGTTTGATGAGCCTTTAATTATTAATTTTAATCATTGCTATAAATAAAAGCTATCAACATACTTTAGAGACGTTGCATATAGCGTTTTCTGATGAGACCTAGATAAAATCCTGACAAAATAGCGAGCGAGACGCTCGCACTACAACTATTACCTGTTCCCTGTAACACACCGAGCGAAGTCGAGGTGTTCCCGATTCCCTATCATCACCCCAATACTTATTCACTAACCTCTAAATCAGTTTTGAAATAGCAACCCTTACTGGCTAAGCGTTTCAGCCCCATTTATTTTCACGCCTCATTTAAACGGGCTATGACTCTATAATCTACATCTTAGGATAGATGCCAAAGGTATAGCAATAGACACATCGATTAGGACGTTCGGCACCATTGTAGAGACGCGCCATGGCGCGTCTCTACTCAGACCCTAGATCGCGCTTTCAGCTTTGATTAGAAATTGTGAGATTGGGTAATCCTCGTTCATCTCAATCCATGATCTTCATCATATCTTCATAAAAACTGCGTTCAGTCCCTATAAAATTGTAAAGAATTCGTGAAGTGTATCCAACGGACTATTTTTTTTTCGCAAACCTCTCAATAATATAGAACATGATAATCGGCTAAATAACTTACAACTTGTAATACAACTGAGTTGACACTGTGTTTACTACATCAAACTGTTCCACACCCTTACCGGGTGATCCCCCCCAGCTCCAAAGTTTCTCTCGGTTAATTGTGCAGCATCGGTCGGCAACCTGTAAAATTAAACGTCTCATTGATATTCTGGGAGCTGTGGTTGGCTTGTTTTTGACGGCAATTCTCGCCATACCAATTGTGATCGCGATCCAGATTGACGATCCGGGTCCTATTTTCTATCGTCAACTTCGCTGTGGTTTAAGAGGTAAACCCTTTCGCATTTTGAAATTTCGTTCAATGGTTGTAGATGCTGATCGCAGGCAACATTTGGTGCAAAATCAGGCAAAAGGTCATATCTTTAAAAATACCAACGACCCTCGCATCACTTGTATAGGTCGGTTTTTGCGGCGCACCAGCTTGGATGAATTGCCTCAATTTTGGAACGTGCTTAACGGTGAGATGAGCTTAGTCGGGACTCGTCCGCCCACCCTGAATGAAGTACAACACTACAAGCCGCATCATTGGCAACGATTGAGAACTAAGCCAGGAATGACTGGAGAATGGCAAGTCCATGGTCGCTCTAGTGTGATTGATTTTGAAGATATTGTGTCGATGGATCTGGCTTATCAGCGCAAGTGGTCTCTTGTCTATGATTTCCAGCTCATCCTGAAAACGATTGCTGTAGTCATGAAGAAGCAAGGAGCCTATTAAGCCAATGTGTATCTCAATTTAATTTCCTATACCCGAAAAAATTCTTTATCATTTTTCACTCCTTAATATTTAAACAACATCCAGCAATTGTAGGGGCGGGTTTAGGGACTAAGGTCAGCTATTGTTGAAATAACGGAACAACAAAACCCGCCCTCCTCACCACTAACGGAACAACGGAACAACAAAACCCGCCCTCCTCACCACTAACGGAACAACGGAACAACAAAACCCGCCCTTCTCACCACTAACGGAACAACGGAACAACAAAACCCGCCCTCCTCACCACTAACG
>NZ_JAVJQP010000152.1:0-18176 GCF_040218875.1 Coleofasciculus sp. D1-CHI-01 | reverse complement strand
AGTTAGATGGCATAGTATTAATCTTTGATTTTTGCTGTTCATTTTCAGAATACTTTATATCATAAAAGCTGACCTCAAATCAAGGTACAGCAGGAACTCAAAGCAACTTTGAGTGTAAAAATATTTCAATTATTTGTTTTTCTTTACAGGTAATTTATCATAATTACTCTAGAAGAGCCGTTTTAGACCTCCTATTTTAGTAGCAACTATCCCCATGTTGCTTTACAAGAAATGGAAATTATTGCTTGGAACTGTAATAGGTATAATAGCTGGATTACTTTCATCATTTATACTCGCCGATTTTTCAATATGGAAAAGTTACTCATCTGCTATGAAAATACATGGATTAATTAAATTAGGGGTGATAAAAAGTCAACCAAGAACTGATGTTGTTTATCCAAAAGTTATTGAAGGAATGACAAACCTGCCTGATGCGATGAATGTACCAAAGTTGACTACATCACTGATGTATCTTTTTAATAGATTTTTCGACATTAAGCTCTATCCTAATATGTTGATTATATTACTAGCATTAGTATTTATTGTTTTATGTGCTTTTATTTTTAAATATCGAAAGTTCAATAGCTCGACAGATTTAGTATTTTTGTTGAGTTCATTTATGGTTTTAATTAGCGAATATTTTATTCCTGCCTATAGAAACTCTTACGCTGATGTGCAATGGATTATGCCCCTAGCTTTGATAATTATTTTATCTGAGGAGGAATTTATATTATCCAACAAAATAAATGTATTATTAGTCTTAAGTTTGCTTTTAATGAGTGGATTTAATTGGGTGTCTTGGGGTTTGTTTATTGGTTCGTTTTTGATAGTTATTTATGCAACTATGATGACAGTTTTTGTTGTTAAAAAAAGTACCCATAAAGCAAGTATTGAATCATGATCAAAGTACAATAAATTACAATTTAATACACAGTAAATAAATTAAATAGAGTTTATAAACATGACAAATAACTCAAAAAACACACTACTAAAAACCTGTCTATGGATATTCATTATCTCGGCTTCACTAATAGCCTATGGTTATAAATTTCCTTCATCTAATAATCTTATAGAAGTACCTCCGGTTCTATCTTTATTAAATCCAGATTTGTACCCAAAAGATTTTTATATTCAGGACACACTTCAGATAACACCACGATATTACTATCAATACTTAATGTATTTCACAGCAAAAGTCGGTCTAGGATTACGGCTAACCTACTTTTTATATTATCTTATATCTTTTTCTTCTTTCATATTGGGGTTATATGCTCTTGGAAAGCGGTTCGGTCATGCCAGGTTGCCAGCAACAGTATTAGCATTTTTGGGTCTAGTTGCTGTAGATGGAACTATAGGGTATGTCTCTCTATTTAGATCAGAACCTATCCCAGCAATCTTTGCCATGGGTTTTACAATATGGGGAATTTATTTTTGTTTTTCCAAACGGTGGATATTAGGTTATTTATTTTTCGGACTAGCCTGCATCATCCAGTTTATCGTAGGAATTCTTCCAGGATTATTGATGGCTCCGCTGCTTTTTATTGAGGCAAAGAGAACAAATAAACTGCCAAGTATAGTATTTCCTTTTCTAACTCTAGGTATTTTAGCATGTTTAGTTTATGTACCAATGGTAGTTAGCGGGAATACTGGTAGTGGAATAATTGACAATGCAGAATTTGTATACCTCTACGGACACATCCGTCAACCCCACCATATTATTCCTTCCACTTGGCCAACGCGACTCTGGAGAAATTTGGTCTTCTTTATGGCTGGAGGTTTATTATGTATTAAAAGTTCTGAATCTCTGGATTCAGAAGACAAAATTAACCTCGTTATCGTTATTTTTACCGCGTTTTTCAGCCTTTTACTGGGTTACCTTTTTGTAGAAATATATCCCTTGTCTTTATTCGCCAAGCTACAGCTAGCAAGAACGACTCCCTTCGCACAGCTTATGGTACTCATCGCTATCAGCGTGTTGGTCTATGAACATTATCGACAAGGCAACAGGGCGGTTAGCTTACTGTTACTTATAACTCCAATACTGCATAATGGTGCTATACTTCTATTTTGTGTAGCTGT
This sequence comes from Coleofasciculus sp. D1-CHI-01, assembly GCF_040218875.1. Taxonomy (NCBI): domain Bacteria; kingdom Bacillati; phylum Cyanobacteriota; class Cyanophyceae; order Coleofasciculales; family Coleofasciculaceae; genus Coleofasciculus; species Coleofasciculus sp. D1-CHI-01. The sequence goes on along the minus strand of NZ_JAVJQP010000152.1, from coordinate 16,097 downwards.
CGGTTTAATCATCCTAAAAGCTAATAATTCTTTTCAATTAGTACAATCACGAACAGTTACTTGGATAACTATATTCGTCTTGCTACTTCTTTTTGCCTTCTATCCGCCTCCTTCTTCCCTAACAGAGGCATTAAATCGTTTATTCTGGAAATCCGCTCTTTTCTTTGTTCTTGCTTTCCCATTTATTTTGGAAGAGTTTTTGTTCACAACTCGTCGAATTAAGATAATTACTACCTATGCTCTAGCGTTCACCAGTTGCACATTCTTGGGTCTTGGTTTATTGGAAGTGCTGCCGGGTAATTTATCAAATGTCTTTCAAAAGAGAATTACTCTATATCAAGTTCCGGGAGATAGCTTGACCAAACTAGCTTTACGATTTCGTCAAGATAGTAGTCCAGATGCGCTTGTCTTAGCTCCTCCTTCCTTGACAAAGTTTAGGTTCTACTCTCAGAGATCCCTTGTTTTTACATTTAATAGCTCTCCTTACACAGACAGTGGACTCCAAGAATGGGCAAATCGGATAGAGACTGTTTTAGGCTCAACAAAACCTCCACTCTCCTGGCGTAATGTAGATTCACTGTTCCAAAAACGAAGTAGTTCCGAGTTAGTAAATATTGCTAGGAAGTTTGATGCCAATTACATTCTTACCCGCTCAGATTGGCATTCCAATATTCAAGGTGTGGTAGTAGATAGGGAATGGAAATGGGTTCTCTATAAAATTGATAACTAATAGATTCCCCACTAACCAGAAGTTCCTCCATCTAGGGGAACTTCCGACAAGCGAAGGATTTTCCTATTGTTGCGTTAAAGATTCGTTGGTGTTTCCGGAGCAATAACTTCAGTGTCACCTTTAATTCGAGCCTGCTGCTCAGTCATTAAATCGCTGACTTGATCAATTTCGATACCCATACCCTCACAGGCTTTCTTGAGTTCCGCTGTAAAGGTTGAGATATCGTCTCCGTAGCCACAGAGTTTCGCGGCTGTTTCGGGTCCCTGCTTGGCGTTCGCTTTAGCACAATCAACTAAATCAGTGCCTTTGAGCGGATTTGAAGCTGCCATACTTTCACTTGTCCTTCTTTTCTTTAATTCTCACTCTCAAGCTAGTTGAAACGTTGCGAAGACGCATCTATCAATAGATGGAAATCTTTTCTGATAGAGCCTAAAAAATCAATTCCTACTCGCACATATCCCCAACTTCTTCAGATCCCCGACTTCTTGAAGAAGTCGGGGATCTAACTATTAAATTAATCGGCTTACACGGTGGCTAACGATGATTTGAGGGCTTCTTTAAGTAGTTCCGCTTTATCGGTATGTTCCCAAGGCAAATCCAAATTAGGACGTCCAAAATGACCATAAGCCGCGACATCTTGATAGAAGCGACCGCCTCGTAATTTCGGGAGTTCCAGCAGATTAAAGGCTTGAATAATCCCGGCTGGACGCAGTTCAAAATGCTGCTCTACCAGTTCTAGCAATTTTTCTTCTTCAACTTTACCCGTACCAAAGGTTTCTACCATAATACTGACAGGGCGGGCAACACCAATGGCATAACTGAGCTGAACTTCGCACTTTTCGGCTAAACCTGCTGCCACAATATTTTTGGCAACATAACGACAAGCATAGGCTGCCGAACGGTCTACCTTAGTGGGGTCTTTGCCCGAAAATGCCCCGCCGCCGTGACGGGAATAGCCACCGTAGGTATCAATAATGATTTTTCGCCCTGTGAGACCTGAATCCCCTTGAGGTCCACCAATCACAAATTTCCCGGTGGGGTTGACTAAGAAACGGGTATTATTATCGGGCTTAATCTCAATATCTCCAAACGTCGGTTCGACTACTGCTGACCAGAGATCGTCTTGAATTTTGGCTCGGACAGCCGCTTCACTGGTAATCTCACCAATGGTGGCGGTGTGTTGGGTCGAGATTAAGATGGTATCAATGCCGATGGGTTTGCCATCTTCGTAGAGTACCGTCACTTGGGTTTTGCCATCGGGACGCAGGTAAGGCAACTGTCCTGACTTACGGACGGCGGTTAACTGTCGAGACAAGCGATGTGCCAGACTCAGGGGCATGGGCATGAGTTCTGGGGTTTCGTTGCAGGCAAAACCAAACATCAACCCTTGATCCCCGGCACCAATCGCATCGAGTTCATCGTCACTCAACTTGTCTCGCGTTTCTTGAGCGGTGGTGACACCTTGAGAAATATCTGGAGATTGTTCATCCAGGGCGACTAAGACGGAACAGCTATTGGCGGAGAAGCCGTTATCGGCGTCGGTATAGCCAATTTCAGCAATTTTTTTACGGGCTATATCAACGTAATTTACGTTAGCATTGGAGGTAATTTCACCCGTAATCAATACCAATCCTGTATTAACCACTACTTCTGCGGCAACACGGCTGCGGTTGTCTTGGGTGAGTAGAGCATCTAAGATCGTATCGGAAATCTGATCACAGATTTTATCGGGATGACCTTCTGTAACCGATTCGGACGTAAATAGGTAGCGACGAGGCAATGGACTAATCTCCTTAAGAAACGGCAGCTACACTGAATTAAGGGTTTAGGTTGACATCTCCACTCCTTAAAAGAGAGTGGATTCTGAGTTGATGCTACGCGACAGCTTGAAAGACTGTCGCTTCACATTTCTCACGATATGATCGTTTTAGCTTAGAAAACAAGTCATACCGTTTTGGCAGTGTCAAGCTGCCTCTACCCACCTTGGCTAGATTTAACCCTAGCTGTGTGGCTACTTTTCTGAGTATATTCCCCGCCCCATTGCAATCAGCGTTAACTAGCTGATTGCCAGATGCTTTATACAGTCCACGTTTCACTCTTTTCCCCGATGGTGTCCACCTTTGGGGTTTCTCACCGTGTTTCGGTAACGAATCACCATCTAAGAATGATGCTTGGCTGGTATATGCTTCTTCTGTCAGGGTCAACAAAATCCCATACTCTGTACAAAGCTGTTTGAGGCGTTCAATTAACCTCCCCGTGGGAATGGGCATAAAGTTTTGGTTTCCCCGTTTCCCAATCTGGGAACCGTTTTTTTGTCCCTAGGGTTGTAGCTTGTTATCATACACGATACAGAGAGGGGATTACCCACTGATCACAGAAGTTTAACAGAATTTGCTCTATTCTCCATCCAGAACTGTTGAATGTTAAAAAAACTTTACCGCCTCTCTCACCTAAGACTGATCATTCTTATACTGAAAATTCGATTATTTGTCAAGTGTTAGTTAAGCTTTTCCTTAGACAAACGCTTTATTTTTCTTGTTTCCGGTTTTGGCAACACGCCCTAATTTGTAATTAAGTCAGGGACAGTTGTTTAAGGCGGCTGGACTTGAGACAGGATAAGAGCGATCGCGCCCTGCATAGCTTGCCCGCTCAAAGACAGACGAGCCGCTTGATCCGCCGTTTTTTCCCATGCCAATAACTGCATTTGAAATAAAGGATCGCGTTTCGCCCGCCTGAGCATGGATTGACGAATGATTTTTTGCACAATATCTTGGGTGGGAATATTCTGTTGACGTAAAAAATCCAACAGTCGCTGTATACCTTCGGCGCATTTGTCAGGCGGCTGGAATAGAATAATTTGTTGGATTTGATGAATAACTTCCTTATAGATACGGCGGCGATTATTGGCTAAAACTTGAGTTGGATTGGGTGAGGTAGCCGAATTTAACGACGAGTTGACTTGGGAGTCTCCAGATTTGTCTATCTCTAGCAATTGCCAAATTGTTCGACGGTGATGGGCAAAACGCTGGTACATTTGGGGATAGAGTTGCAGGATGCGTTGATTCACCGCTTGGGAATTGACTCCCGGTTTTGTCGATAGGTAAAGAATATAGTGATCGAATTGTTTACTCAAGGCTTTCAGCGACAGTTTTAGATTAGGATATTCCTGTTCGACTTGGGCGAGGGTAAATACCAATACCTCTCTATTTGGCATCTCCGAGAAAGGAACCTCGATTAAGAGCAAATCAGTCGTTTTCTCTTGACTCAGTTGTCCCGGTATCAAATCACCTGTAGGCGGATAGCGTTTATTCGGCGTTTTCGTTTCCCAATTAAACTGGGTAAATAGGTAACGACAATTCACATTTGTCAAATCCACTTCTTCTAAATGCCAGTTGTGGATACAACATCCAGTGAGTTGGGCTTGATCAAGTTGGGTGCGAATTAAATAGCTGCCAATCAAATAGGCATCGGTTAAATTTGCCTCGGTTAAAATCGTTTCATTTAAATAAGCCCCACTTAAATCAGCCTGTCGTAAATCTGCCCCTTGCAGATTAGCCGCTGTCAAATTTGTCTGTAAACAATAGACATTTTGGAGAACTGTGCGTCGCAAGTTAGCGCCAACGAAGCTGGCTCTGAGTAAATACGCTCCCATCAGATTTGCCCGACTCAAATTTACGCGATCGCCTGTGACTTCACTGAGATCGGCATCGGTTAAAATAGCTCGATAGAGTTCTGCCTGAGTGAGGTTGGCACGGCGCAAACAAGCCTGACGCAGGTTAGCTTCGGTTAATGTCGCACCGACTAATATCGCGTCTCGTAAATTGGCTTTCTCTAATAGAACTTCCCGCAGGTTGGCTGTGGTAAGATTGGCAGCAATGAGACTGGCGTGGCAGAGATTAGCCGCCATTAACTGTGTGCTAATAAGCTGAGTTTTATCCAGGGTAGCCCCTGTAAGATTACTATGATTCAACTGGGCTGCCTGGAGATTTGCACCACTCAAGTTACAGTAGGGGGCTTCTACCCAACTTAAATTAGCTTGGCAAAGACTAGCGGATTGCCCATCCACCTTGCTGAGATTTACACGGGTCAAGATGGCTTGGTTAAGATTACTATGTTTTAGGATCGCGTTGTGTAAATCTGCCTGATGCAGACAAGCACCACTGAGATTAGCGTAGTCAAGGGACGCCCAACTGAGGTTGGTATTCGTCAGGTTAGCCCCACTTAAGTTAATCGTCCGCAAATCTGCCCCCTTCAGGTTAACACCACTCAGGTCAACCTGGGCAAAATCACGGTCTCCTTGGCGGTAACGAGTGAGAAAGTTCTGGACTTGCATTATTTCCAGTTTGCCATTTAAGGGGATTGGGGGAGTTTTGAGTTTTGACCCTTCGCTTGGCTCAAGGGAACCTGGTTTTGACTTTTCGCTTTTTGGTTTTGAGTTAACGCCCTCATATTACCTATCTCCCTCTCCCTTATCTTCCCCAGCTTCCCCCGCTTCCCCATCTTCCCCAGCTCCCAGACGTGCCATGGCACGTCTCTACATACTTTTACAAATTATGTTGTTTTTTCTCCCTCACAGGGGAACCTTATGTATGAAGCGTAACATTATGGGTTGGCTTAGATACGTTGAATTTGTCTATTTCTAGAGTCTATAGGGAAAGGGGAGTTATGGCAGAGCTGGAAACGAGAATTTGTTGTCCTCTGAATGGTTTGAACTCAACTGCACACGACCAAAAACGGCTTGCAACTCTCCAAGAACTCGGTTTACTCGAAGCCGAAGGAATCGCCGTTTTCCAGGAAGCGACTCAGACGGCGGTGCGATTTTTAGAGGTTCCTATCGGTTGGTTGGGTTTCCTGACAACTGATCAACTCTTGATTCAATCAGCCGTTGGTTTATCGAGAGTGGGTTTGATGAATCCCCTTGCCCAATCGCGTCAATTACACCGTCAGGAAAGTTTCTGTACGTATGTTGTCGAGAGTCAGCAGGTTTTAGCGATTCATGATACGGCAAGCAATCCAGTTTTTGCCCAAAGTTTGCTCGTAGGTTACTACGGTATCCGCGCTTATTTGGGAGCGCCTTTATTCACAGCCGATGGATTGTGCTTAGGTACGTTGGCGGTTATGGATTTAGTTCCGCGTTCTTTTAGCCCTAGAGATATTGAGTTTTTGGCAATGACCGCCCGATGGTGTCTGAGTGAATTTGAGCGAAATTATCAGTTGCGATCGCACGCCTCAATTCTACCTGATTTTCCTCAGGCGAGTGAATCCCTAACCCCCAATGAGTCCAATTTTCCTCAGAGTAGGGTTAGCGAATCCTCTGTTCCGTTCTCCTCAACTCACTCAATCAAGCTGCAACTGCTCACACATCTAACCCAAGAACTGCGAACTCCATTAACCTCCATTATGGGCATGGCAAGTGTTCTCAATCGCCAAATTTATGGTGAACTCACTGACAAACAAAAAGAATATTTAGAAATTATCCATCAAAGTGGTCAGCATCTCGTTTCCTTGGTTGAGGAAATTATGGCTCTGGATGTATTTGATGAAATTAATAATCCACCGTATCTGAATTTGAGTCCAGTCGATATCGAAATGCTTTGTCAAAAGGCAATTCATTCTCTGGTTGAAACCGCCGAGCAAAATCAGCAACAAATTCGTTTGACCATAGAACCGGGAACTCGGCTGTGGTTACTCGATAAAGAAAAAGTGCAGCAAATGCTGTACTACGTTATCCTCAGCGTGATTTATTCGGCAGAAGCGGGAGGAGAAATTCGCCTTCATGTTTCTCGCAAAATTGATACGCTGAATATGGCGGTTTGGGTGTCTCATCCGTGGCTAGGAGAGGGCGTCCCCACCGTCTATGAGGAATTGACTGACGTATGCGTAATGGGGCGAGACAGCGAGAAGCCAAAGCAAAACGGTGAGGCGGCTTCCCCTGTTTCTTTGACATTGAAAACGCCCATTTTGTCCAGTGTCTCCATGTCCAAAACCTTGATGGTAAATGGGAAGGAAATGCTGCTGAAAACCGATTCGCGTGAAAGTTTGGGCTTATTCCTCAGTTGTCATTTAGCCGAACTCCACCACGGAAAACTGGCGGTACAGGGTTTGTCGGAATCAGGCGATCGCTATATCATCAGTTTGCCTAAGTTAGATCCGTAGCCCGGTGCTGACGAGACTTCTGTAGGGGCGACATTGGTGTCAACTTAAGGTAAAAACCAATGCTGGCAAGGTTTTAAGCGCCAGCGCCAGTGGAGGGCGACCCGAGTTTATTAAGTACATTGATGTTGTTCATTAGTGCAGGCGGGTCGCCCCTACAACGACCAATGACCAATGACCAATAACAATCAACCCGTATTCCGCATACCCGCAGCAATCCCGTTAATTGTCAACAACGCACCCCGCAGTAACTCACCTTTACTATACCGAGATTGGACAAACCCCGATGCCATCTGACTGCTATGCTGGCGCAACCGTTTCAGCAAAGAGACTTGCAAGAAACCCAGGGGAACAATCGTACCATTCCGCAAGTGTACCGATCGCTGTAACTCTGGATCACCATCCAGTAACTGCTTATGTCCGGTAATTAACGAGATTATCTCACGAGTCAAGTTAAATTCCTCGCTAATTTGCTGGAATAACCGATCAAACCGTTCTCGATCATCGGGATGGGCCAATTTCTCCACATAATGACCCGCAATTTGCAAATCCACTTTTGCTAACGTCATCTCTACCTTGGAAATGACCATCTTAAAAAAGGGCCACTTGAAGTAAAAATAACGCAACAGCTTCAAATTTTCTTCGGGTTCTTCATCCAAAAACCCTTTCAACGCCGCACCCACACCATACCAACTGGGTAATAAGAAACGACTTTGCGTCCAACTAAACACCCAAGGAATTGCCCGCAGACTGCTAAAATCTTTCTTACCACCGCGACGAGTGGGACGGGAACTGATTTGCAACTGGCTAATTTCCTGAATCGGCGTCACTTCATTAAAGAAATCCAAGAAATCCGGCTGCTCATACACAAACCCCCGATAATGTTGGCGCGATCGCACCGCCAATTCTTCCATGATTTCGTTCCACGGTTCCAGGTTATCAAAGCCGCTTCCCAAAAGACTCGCTTGAATCACCGCCGTGGTTACCGTTTCCAGGTGATAAAGTGCCAACTCGGGCAGAGAATACTTCGACGCCAGCACCTCGCCCTGTTCCGTAATCTTAATCCGTCCCTGGATACTCCGCCCGGGTTGCGCCAGAATCGCCTCATACGTCGGTCCACCGCCACGCCCCACGGAACCGCCGCGTCCGTGGAAAATACGTACAGCAATCCCATAGTCTTCGGCAATTTGCTGTAGGGCTTTTTGGGCTTTGTGAATTTCCCAATTACTGCTTAAGAACCCAGAATCCTTATTACTGTCTGAGTAGCCCAGCATTATCTCCTGCAACGGTTGAGGATAAGATGGGAAAGCAGGAGAACCCTGGTCAGCCATCGTCTTTTCGTAATCCTTCAGCGCCTGATAACCGCCGGCTAAACACGCCCGATACAGGGGTAACTCAAACAGGGATTTCATCACCCTTGGCGCTCGTTTTAAGTCATCTACCGTTTCAAATAAGGGGACAACCTGAATACTACTCCTTCCGGTTGCTGGATCATAGAGTCCAGCTTCCTGAGCCAAGAGCAACACTTCCAACAAGTCGCTGGCTTCATGGCTCATGCTAATAATGTATGTTTGGCAAATTTGTTCACCAAACTCTTGTTGCAGCCGCCGCAACATGCGGAAAGTTTCTATGGTTTCACAGGCTTCTGGAGAAAAGGGGAGTTCACCCGGAATTAAGGGGCGGCGCGTGGGTAACTCGTTGGTTAACCATTCGGTGCGTTCGGCTTCGGATAATTCGTTATAGGGCTTGGGTAGAATCTGTAGATAGTCGGTAATCTCGTGCATCGTATCACTATGACGAGAACTTTCCTGACGAATATCTAGGTGTGCCAGATTAAACCCATAAATTTCCACCTGACAGATCAGCGTCTCTAGTTCCTGACAACTTAACCCCGTCTCGGCTAGATTCCGTTGAATCAGTCGTAATTCTGCCAAAAATTCCTGGTCAGAGTTGTAAATGCAGGGGTTAGTCGTTTCCAGACCAATTGCCTGTAGTGGTTTGCACTCAGAAAGGTGGAGATTACGCTCCAGTGTATTTTCCAGTCGTTGCTGAATGTAGGAAAGTTTGAGGCGATAGGGTTCTTGGCGGTAACGAATCGCCAGTTGCTCATAAACCTCCGGTATTTGGGAGCGATCTTGCTCCAGAGAGTCCAATAGTTCCGGTAGGACATCACTCCAGTGCAGTGACAAGCTCAACAAATTGTTCAGATGTTTAACCGAGTGGATATATTTTTCCAGAACCAGATTTCTCTGATAGCAAGCCGTTTGCCAGGTCACTTCCGGTTTAACGGAGGGGTTTCCGTCCCGATCCGATCCCACCCAAGAGCCAAACTTACAGAAGTTTTTCCGGGGTGGATTCAGCCAGGGAAAGGACGATTGTATACCCTGTTTTAAGCGGTGATAGAGTTGGGGAATGGCATCAAATAAGACTTCTTGAAAATAGTGGAGGGTGTAATCCACCTCATCCAGAACCGTGGGCTTAAATTGATGCAGTTCATCGGTACGCCACCACAACCGAATCTCTTCTCTAAGTTGTTCGGTGTAGTCTTCTACTTCCCAGGATGAGTTCAATCCTAAAGCCCGTGATGCTTCCTCGGCTTGGTCAAGCTGTTGCAGAATTGTAGAAATACGCCGCTGTTTTTGTCGAATCGTATGTCGGACAATTTCTGTTGGGTGTGCGGTAAAGACTAGGCGAATATCTAGATTATCAATTAGCCGCTGAATATGCTGGGGGGGTACGTTGAGCTCACGTAGATAAGGAAATAGCCAATGGAAGGTACTGTTGGTATTTGCGGCTTTTCTATCGTCCTGCCAACGTTTTTCTAATAAATCCGCCATCGGTTCACTCCCGGATGGTTTAGCCTCGTCACCGTTGTTGGATGCTTGGAGTGAACTGCCATTAGCTTTCATCGAGGTGCGAGAGGTGCGATCGCTCCCCGCTAATGTATTGTAGGTAGCCCGTCGCAAAAGTTGTTGATCGCGCTGTTCGTAATGTTGTTCGACACCATTAATCAGTTGGAAATAAAGCGCAAAAGCACGAGATGCCCGAATCGCGGCGTTAAGGTCAAGCCCTTCGATCACTTCCGGAATCGATGAAAGCGAAAATCCCGTGGCTTGTCCTTCTGGCGAACTTAATTGGCGCAAAGACGCCAGCAAATCGACCAGTTCTTGACCACATTCAGAAAGGAGAACCGACTCCCACAACTGTTCCACAACTTTGATGCGGTGACGCAACAGGAGTTTGGATTGGGATGTAGATGGGATGGTCAATTCCTGATTGGATGAGTGGAGGAGAGAACTCATAGGGTCTGTTGGCAGTAAGACAAGGATGATCCATTGTACGGGGTTAATGCTACCCTGTATAGTTTCATTATTGACAAATTCGTTGAAGTTTCCCACCTACACTAGTGCATCCGGGCAGAAATAACTGAACAGCTAACATCTCCCCCCGCTCCCCCAGCTCCCAGACGCGCCATGGCACGTCTCTACATTGCTCCCCCCGCTCCCTCTGCTCCCTCTGCTCCCTCTGCTCCCTCTGCTCCCCCAGCTCCCCCAGCTTCATCGTATCTACGAAGTCAAGTATTTTTATGCCCGCTGCGCTAGTCGTTAGAGGGGGAAGGAGGCGTATCCGGGAAGGGGAGAATCGGTAAGCGATCGCCCCGAAAGACTTCCTCGCTGGCTTCTCCTACCTGTTGCAGCCATGAGCCAATTGTGTTTAGGGAAATCACCCCTACAATCATTGGACCTGTGGCTAAACTTAATAAGAGGTCTGCTGAATGTTTAGCGGACTCCGGTAAGGGGTTGACTGCTACCTGTGGATCTGGGTTCACTGATGCCATAACTAAAATTCAACCTCGCACGAACGAACAACAGTTAATTGTTGACAAAGACCAAGACCGATCCCAATTTGATACTAGACTATAGTTGCTCCCAATTTCCCAGCTCCCAGACGCGCCATGGCACGTCTCTACCCCCTCTGCCCCTAACTCCCCCGTTTTTTGCGCTCATGTGCAATCATGAGAGAAAAAATCAGCCGCCGTCATCAGTTCAGGTAACAAATTTGTAATGTTGGATGTCGAAGAGCGCAACTACAACAATCATCCGTCCTCTTTGGCTCAATGGGTATACGATGCCATCGGTCAACCGGGGGTGTGCCTGAGAGTCCGGTTACGAGGGAATAATTTACATATTCTTTGTGAAAGCCGTGAACGTATTCCCTCTCAAACGGTAGTCAATCGCTTGCTTAAAGCCCTTAAAACTAAGCCAGACACCGCTATCTTTCCGATTGCTCTGGAAACCCCGATCTACCAAATTATTATCTACGGGCGTCAAGTTTCCCAATCACGTCCGGAATGGGTCAAGGAAATTCGCCTCAACACAGATACCCATAACACTGAATCTCGTCCTGAGTCCTCGTGGGAAACGACGTCCGCTCAGTCAGCGTTTGTCATCTCCCATGAAAGTCTCGCCCGTTCGGGTTCACCCGACGCGATCGCCCGGTATCTCAGTGCTAATCTGAGTCATTTGGGTGTGAGTGTCAATGTCCAGATTCAGGACTTGCCAACCAAGGACAATCGAGAACAGTCCCTCGTCAAGCAAAAACCCAAAATCCCGTCTCAATCCTCACCACCTGATCATCGGCGGCTGTGGGTGATCTGTACGTCGAACTATAGCCCAGATGTGGCATTACTGTCTGAGCCTATTGTGCAGCAGTTACGCTCTCTGGAACTGACTGAGTTTAAAGACGCCGCCATCAGCGCTCAAGTGCGTGGAGAATCCACTCCAGAATGGATGGTGCGGGTGGATTTAACCCCCTCTGACGTGATGCTTAAGGATTGGGCGCGTTGGGGAGATGTGGAAGCGATCGCCACGCTGTCGAATCAAATGCTAGCGCGAGTGGGGATGACGGTGCGGGCTGTCTTAAAAGAAACCACCCTGCATCTGTTTTGCAGTGCCTTGGATCTGGGCAAAACTCCAGTTCCTGACCAAACCACTGCCATGAATGCGATCGCGCCTCTACTCAAATCATTAAAGCCCCAAGGGATTAAAGCGGCAACCATTTATGGCGTTGAATCGGATTACTTTTCCCTCGAACCTGAACCGGAAAAACCTGTCTGGGTGGATTGGGTAACCTTACCCGCGAGTGAAAAACCCCAACTCGCCTCTTCTAGCTATACCTTGGGACAACAGGGTAATCTAAATGCCCTCACCTTTTTACTACAACGGTTGCTCAATCCCGATTTGGATCAGCGGCTAGCCACGGGTGGGATTCAGCTCAAAGTGCGTCGTCAACACGACTTGCTGCACATTATGAGCGAAGCACCGCTATGTCCCTCTAAAGCGCAAGTGAGCCTACCCATTGTACGGCTGCTGCGTCAGCTTGCCATCCATAATATCGCTGGAGCCCGGATTTATGGACGTTCTGCTGGCGCAACCTCTCCCGCCTGGAATTATGGGGTAGATTTTACCGAACGCCGACGGTTGACCTCAGAATCCACTCCCGAATTTGTTACCTCTAATACAGACATTAGCGAGTTAGTTGTTCCCACCGAACAATCGTTATCGCGTCAGCATAAACCAGACACAACGCTCAAAGATGATGTACAGCGCAGGTCAAAAACCGCCGTTGGCACAATTGGACGCTGGTTGTGTTCGACCCAGCTTTTTGTCCCCACCCCAGACAATCAACGTGTCACCGTCGATACCCAACGCACCAGTTCTGAATCATCACAAGCAGTTAAAGTGTCATTGGTGTGGGGGATTATGGGATTATTACTGATGTTTCTGATTGATCGACCCGTTGGTCGCATCCTGCAACCCCAAGGCAGTTTACCCCGGCGAGATGCGGCATCAGCAGCAGAGGAGTCACCGATTCCGGTAGATTTGGCTGAACTCTCGTTGCAACAGGATAACAATCAGGATGCCGAAGACTTCAACGCCTCTGGGTTTACCCGCGAAGGCGACAAAAGCATTATCATTGATGATTCCTTACCCTCGGAACGAGGAGATGCCACTCAAGCGGCGATGTTAGCCCTCGCCCGTTCCTCTAATCCCCCGTTTAATAACCCACTGCTCGACCAAAAGTTAGCCCTTTACCAAGAGCGCCTGCAACAAGGAAATCGCCCTGATGTGCTAATTATGGGCAGTTCTCGAGCCATGCGCGGCATTGATCCGGTGGCATTAGAAGAGGCATTAGCGGTTGAGGGGTATTCAGGCATTGATGTGTTTAATTTCGGCATTAATGGTGCCACGGCTCAGATTGTAGACTTAATGACACGCCGGATTCTCACCCCGGATCAATTGCCGAAATTAATTATCGTGGCAGATGGCGCTCGCGCCTTTAATAGTGGTCGAGTTGATGCTACCTTTGAGGCGATCGCAGATTCAGAAGGCTACCGTCAGCTTAATGCTGGCACATTTCCCAATACCCCAGGTCAGCAATCCGCCCAAGCCAACCAAACCTCCCAGCCGTTGACCACATTAAGGAGAAGTTATCAATCCCTTGACAAGGGAACGAATCAACTTTTGGCAGGACTATCCTCAACCTATCCCCAACGGGATCAACTTAAATCCCTATTGAGAGATCAGTTTGTCTCCTTGGTGAAAACGTTGCCCAATGTCTCCAGTTCTACTGAACCCGAGCAAGGCTTAGACCAGGATATGTCCATTGATATGGATGGCTTCCTGCCCTTATCCATTCGCTTTGATCCAGAAACGTACTATCAGAACCATCCCAGAGTGGCGGGGGCGTATGATGGCGATTATCAATCCTTCCAGCTTCGGGGTAAGCAAGATCAAGCATTGGATGCCCTGTTAACATTTGCTCAGGAACATGACATTACTGTGGTTTTTGTGAATCTACCTTTGACCAACGATTACTTAGATCCCGTCCGGCTTAAGTACGAACAGCAATTTAAGCAATACATGCACGCGAATGCTGTCGAACGGGAACTCATTTTTCGGGATTTAAGTGGATTATTACTCGGCAAACCCGATCATTTTTCTGACCCCAGTCATCTGAATCGCTTCGGCGGGTATGAAGTGTCTAATCAGTTGGCGAAAGACCCGATGATTCCCTGGGCATTATTAGTTGGGGATTAGTTATTGGTCATTTGTCATTGGTTATTTGTCATTCGTCAGGGAACAGGGAACAGGCAATAGGCAACACCTCGACTTCGCTCGGTGTGTCATAGGCAATAGGGTAATGGGCTATAGAAATTTTGTCTCCCATCTTCCCCATCTCCCCCTGCTCCCCCTGCTCCCTCAGCTTCCCCAGCTCCCTACTCCCTATTAAAAAATGGCATTTATCTCCATCACTTATGGATTATTCTTGCTAGGTGTCCTGTTTATTTACTGGAGCCAGCGTTCTTCATCGTGGCGATTATGGATACTTCTAATTGCCAGTTTACTTTTTTATAGCAGCTTACAAATTCAATACATTCCGCTGCTCTTATTTGTGGTTTGGCTGAATTTTTACTTGGGGCAGAAAATTGCGGTCAATACATCCCCTGGGTCGCATCTCAACAATAACCATCTCTCGAATGAAGAGTGGTTAATGGCACAAGAACTTTGGAATCAGAAACGTTTGAGACTCTTGTGGCTAGGGATTGGCTTAAATATTCTCTGTTTGGTCAGCTTCAAGTATGTCCCATTTATCCTGACAAATATCTCCGCCCCCTTGAATTTACCCGTGGCGCGAGAGGGGGCAAGCTGGATTAGCGATCGCTTAATTGCTCCATTGGGACTTTCGTTTTTTGTTTTTGAATGTATTGCCTATCTAATTGATGTATATCGAGGCGCACCCGCGACGCGCCAGGGCTTACAATTTGCGACCTACAAATTGTTTTTCCCGAAACTCATTTCAGGACCGATTACTCGTTACCATCAGTTTGCTAGCGAGTTTAAAGATATCCAATTTCCCAGTTTTGATCGCCTGAGTGAAGGACTATGGTTGATTGCCAGTGGTGCAGTAAAAAAGGCGCTGTTGGCGGATCGGATCGGAATTTTTGTTGATCTGTGTTTTGGCAACTTAGAACGGGCGGGTAGTGGTGATTTGTGGCTGGCTATTTTTGCGTATGGATTACAACTCTATCTGGATTTTAGCGGCTATGTTGATATTGCCCGGGGGAGTGCTATCCTCATGGGATTTAACCTGCCCGAAAACTTTAAGTTTCCTTACTTTAGTACCAGCATTGCTGATTTCTGGCGGCGCTGGCATATTACGTTAGGGGATTGGATTCGCAACTATCTCTATTTTCCCTTAGGTGGATCACGCAAAGGATTAGGGCGAACCTGTCTGAACTTGTTTGTTGTCATGCTGATTATTGGCATTTGGCATGGTGCGGCTTGGGGATTTGTCGTGTGGGGAGGATTGCATGGTTTGGCTTTGGTGGTGCATCGCTTAACCCAAACGCTATCAGAGCGCTTCGCTTGGCTAAAAGGATGGTGGCAAACGGGATTCGGGGTGCTAATGGCGTGGGCAATTACTCAATGGATGGTGTTCATGTCTTGGATTTTCTTCCGGCTACCTAATCTCAAACAAGCTGGCTTTGTCATCCAGAACCTTTGGGGTCAACCCGCCGATGTGCAGTTTGCCGAAAATGTTTATTTGACAGCCTTTGGCTTAGAACGCTTCGAGTTGACACTGCTGTTGGTCATCGTTGCCCTGTTCATGGCGGGTGTTTATGGGATTCATCGGGGTTTGAAGTTACAACTCAACTGGCCCCTGAAGTTGCTCTTGGTGCCGCTGTGCCTTTATGCAGTGTGGTTGTTAGCGCCTGAAGGCGGTTTACCTTATATCTACTTTGATTTCTGATTAATAAGTATAAACTATGTAAACTATTCAATCAATTAATAAAACCAGTGGAAAATTCAAATGAATATGAATACCATGAAAGATGAGGCAAAAATTTTGCCTTGCTTCAATCGAATCATGAAGTAATAGCACTAATCGAATTATGACTACCACAGTACAACGTCGCGAAAGCGCGTCTTTGTGGGAACGGTTCTGTAGCTGGGTGACTTCCACCGAAAACCGCCTGTATATCGGCTGGTTTGGTGTACTGATGATCCCTACTCTCTTAACCGCCACCACCTGCTTCATCATCGCCTTCATCGCCGCTCCCCCTGTGGACATCGATGGAATCCGCGAGCCTGTTGCTGGAAGCTTACTGTACGGTAACAACATCATCTCTGGTGCTGTTGTTCCTTCCTCC